>NZ_BAUW01000102.1 GCF_000517385.1 Mesobacillus boroniphilus JCM 21738
TCTAGTGTCGCCTCCTAGAAACTTCGAAACTTCAACTCCGCCGGCAGAAGCAAAAAGCGCTTCTGCCGGCGGAGTCTCCAGTTTCTGCGTTTCTGGACAGTCGGCTATACTTTTCAATTTCAGTCCGCCCAATGAAGTCAAAGAGCGACTTCACTGGTCTGCTCTCCAGCGCTTGTCAGGGCTGACCAAGGCGCTTTCGCATTTCTTGCTAACTGACTCTCTTACTATCATAAATCACTCTTTTAAAAAAATTGCTTTTTTAACACAAAAAACCCGAAAATGTTACACATGAAACATTTCCAGGTTTTCATTTTGTATTTATTTAACTTTAGCGCCGACAGATAGTGCATCGTCTACTGTTGCCAGTGACATGACACCGTCTTTTTCCCCTGCAAGGATCATTCCCTCGGAAAGCTCCCCGCGGAGTTTGACCGGCTTGAGGTTCGTCACGCAAATCACCTTTTTGCCAACGAGGTCTTCAGGTTTATAGTACTTCGCGATGCCAGAAACAACCTGGCGCTTTTCATAGCCAAGATCCAATTGAAGCTTCAGAAGCTTATCAGCCTTCTTGACTGGCTCTGCATGGATGACTTTCGCTACACGAAGCTCAACCTTCATAAAGTCATCGATCGTGATTTCATCCTGAATTTCAAGCTTTTCTTCTTCAACAGGTGCCGCAGGAGCAGATCCTTGCATTTTTTCCTTTATGAACTCAACTTCTTCCTTCAATTCAAGGCGTGGGAAGATTGGCTCTCCCTGAACAACCTTTGTACCAGCAGGAATCTGGCCGAATTCCTCTAGACTTTCCCATGTTTGAAGGGCTTCGGAACCAACACTCAGCTGAGCAAAGATTTTATCAGGAGTTCTTGTCAGGAATGGCTTCAGCAGCACAGCCACTCTTCTCAACGATTCAGCAAGGTGTACCATCACATCCGCCAGGGCCGCTTTCTTTTCTTCATCCTTCGCAAGCACCCAAGGCTGAGTTTCATCAATGAATTTATTGCAGCGGCTGATCAACTGCCATACTGAAGTAAGCGCCACGGAAAACTCCATTTTTTCCATTGCTTCTTCATACTTCTGAACTGTATCCTTGTTCACTTCAAGCAGCTGATTCTCGAACTCCCCTGCGGAACCATTGTAGGCTGGGATTTCTCCATCAAAATACTTGTTAATCATCGCTACCGTTCTGTTCAACAGGTTTCCAAGGTCATTTGCAAGGTCAAAATTGATCCTTTCGACAAATCCTTCAGGAGTGAATACACCATCAGAACCAAATGGAACTTCACGGAGCAGGTAATAGCGAAGCGCATCAAGACCGTAGCGGTCAATCAGTGTAACTGGATCGACTACGTTCCCTTTGGATTTCGACATTTTTCCATCCTTCATCAAAAGCCAGCCATGGGCGAAAACTTTTTTAGGGAGCGGAAGGTCAAGGGCCATCAGCATGATTGGCCAATAAATTGTATGGAAGCGGACAATTTCTTTACCGACAAGGTGGACATCCGCCGGCCAATAGTTCAAGTACTTGGAATCGTCATCAGTTCCGTAGCCAAGAGCCGTGATATAGTTTGACAACGCATCGATCCATACATAAATGACATGCTTTGGATCACCAGGAACCTTAACACCCCAGTCAAACGTTGTCCGGGATACAGCCAGATCCTCAAGTCCAGGTTTAATGAAGTTATTAATCATTTCATTCTTGCGGGATTCTGGCTGGATGAAGTCAGGATTCTCTTCATAATATTTCAGCAGCCTGTCTGCATATTTGCTCATTTTGAAGAAGTATGACTCTTCTTTAACTTTTTCTACAGGACGGCCGCAATCTGGACAGTTTCCATCTTCAAGCTGTCTGTCTGTGTAGAATGATTCACATGGAGTACAGTACCAGCCTTCGTATTGATCAAGGTAGATATCACCCTGCTCAAGTAGCTGGGCGAAAATTTTCTCGACAATCTGCTTGTGGCAATCCTGAGTCGTACGGATAAAATCATTGTACGAAATATCCAGTTTACCCCAAAGGTCCTGGATTCCCTCAACGATTTCATCTACATATTGCTGCGGAGTGATGCCCTTCGCCTCAGCATTTCGCTGGATTTTTTGACCGTGCTCATCCGTGCCTGTCAAGTACATGACATCATAGCCGCGCAGTCTCTTATAGCGTGCCATTGCATCACCAGCTACTGTCGTGTAAGCATGGCCAATATGTAAATTGCCGCTCGGATAATAAATCGGGGTTGTAAGATAAAAGGTTTTCAGTTTCTCTTCCATGAAGATCCTCCTTAACTAAAACTGCTAGTTCATTCTAATAGTAGTTATTATACCAGCTAATGCCCTAGGATTCATAACACTTTAATGTAAAATAAAGGCCAATTGTCGATGGTTCGGCAATCTCATTTTACTCAATTTGAAAAAACATAATTTTTTATAAAAAAAAACCTCCACTACGCACATTCTCCCTATAAAGTTTACGTATTTTATTGGTAGAGAATTTGATTTGCCTATGTCCCTGACAAATCTTTATAAGAAAAGCGCAAGCGTCTTGGTCAGCCCCGACAAGCGTTGGAGGGCCGACTGGTGAAGTCGCTCTTTGACTTCATCGGGCGGACCGAAACGTCTCGAGGGGCTAGGCGCTGGAGCTAGACACTAATCTAAGTAAAAAGTTTTATGCTTTCTTATAAGATCAAAAAAGCCCCGCCTTATTTTTTTGACAGGAGCTTAATAACCGATTTTCAGAGTAAAAGATTGATAATCTGCATAATAAAATCATAACCAAATCCATAAAGAGATTATACCTGTTTACAAAATAATGTACTTGCCATCAAGAGTATGTCGAATTTGTGACATTTTGTCGAATGATAATAATGTAGAAATTTGTCGAATGAAGAACCATTTACTATTCTCCCCATAATATTTTTCTTAAAATCTCAATTCGATCAAACTGCAACATTCCTTACCCTCTCTTGTTTTTTACTTTTAAATCCCTTGTTATGTAAAGGTTTTTGTGCTGTGTTAAAATTTGTTAATAGAAGAAAAATAAAATAATTGACGGTTATTGGAATCGCTGGTATTATAAAACCAATAAGAGAAAAATGTCGAAAAATGACGAACTTAATATAAGGGAAAATGAGAGGAGATAGTTTATTATGAAATCTACTGGTATCGTACGTAAAGTTGATGAGCTTGGCCGTGTGGTAATTCCAATCGAACTTAGAAGGACTCTTGGCATTGCAGAAAAGGATGCTTTGGAAATTTATGTTGATGATGATCGCATCATCCTTAAAAAGTACAAGCCAAATATGACTTGCCACATCACTGGTGAAGTTTCTGACAACAACATCACTTTGGCAGGCGGCAAGCTAATCCTTAGCCGTGAAGGTGCTGAACAGCTTCTTCAAGAAATCCAGGAAAGCTTCGAACCTGTAAAAGCATAATTCTAATACTCAAGGCCGTGGACAAATCCACGGCCTTTTTTTATATGTGCTGTTTCCGCACTATTCTTTAATATGATACGCCTGGTATACCTCTCGCTTTTGCATGCCTCTATCTTTGGCTGCTTGCTTGATTGCATCCTTAGTGTTCATTTCTTTATTGGAAATATAATGTTCTACATGCTCTTCCAGGCTTAAATTTTCCCACCACTGGTTCTCTTCTTCGACAATGAAATCCGGTGAAGCTCCTTCGATGATCAATACAAATTCCCCGCGGACTTCTTCTGTCTCTGCCCATGCCAATGCTTCAGAAATCGTTCCCCTTAGGAACTCCTCATATTTCTTCGTCAGTTCACGGCAAAGGACGATTTTTCGGTCACCAAGTCTATCAAGCATCACCGATAGCGTTTCCTTCAAACGGTGAGGAGATTCATAAAGTACAATCGTTGCAGTTTGCTTCACCAGCAGCTCAAGTTCCTTCTTCTTATCTTTTTTTCCTCTCTGGAGGAATCCATAATAATAGAATGGCTGAGGAAGTATGCCAGAAGCAATCAAAGCTGTCAAGGCAGCATTCGCCCCGGGAAGCGGTACGACAGTCAATCCTTCGCCGATTGCTTCGGCCACCAGTTCTGCACCTGGGTCAGAAATGGTTGGCATGCCGGCATCGCTGACAAGCGCGACTTTTGCTCCCTCCTTGATTTTTTCGATCAATTTATATCCGCTGCTTTTCTTATTATGTTCATGATAGCTTGTAACGGGCGTTTCAATCTCAAAATAGTTACATAGCTTTTTCGTGTTCCTCGTATCCTCTGCCGCAATCACATCGCTTCCTTCATGATCCTGATCGCCCTGAATGTCATGTCCTCAAGGTTCCCAATAGGAGTTGGCACAAGATAAAGAATCCCCTTTTCATGCTCCCGTTCAAAGCTTTTCTGCTGTTGCATGCATATCACCCGTTTCTATGCGCTTATTTGCTTCCATATAACATCACTCTAATAACTGGAGTATACTCATTATTTTCATCATATACCGTCAATGGCTCAAGTATTTTAAGGTCAGGGCTTCCATCCTTAATCGCCTCTACTAAAAGCGTATTCGCTTCCTTCCCGGCCTTTGGATATACAAACTGGATTCTCTTGGGCTCAAGCCGATATTTTCTCATGATCTCGATGATATCAATCAACCTGCCTGGACGGTGGACAAAAGCAACCTTGCCGCCCTGCTTTACAAGCTGGCTCGATGATTTAATCGCATCCTCAAGTGTGCAGAGTATCTCGTGACGCGCAATCGCCAAATGTTCATTCAGATTTATTTCTTCCTTCGAAGGTGTAGGGAAATAAGGCGGATTGCATGTCACGACATCATACTTTTCGTAGCCAAGCTCTTTTGGCGCATCTTTTAGGTCACCATGAATCATATGTAACCGATTTTCAAGATTATTATAATCAATACTGCGGACAGCCATATCGTACAAACGCTCCTGAATCTCCACACCCGTGATACTTCCCTTTGTCCTCGCGCTTAAAAATAGTGGAATCACACCATTGCCGCTGCAAAGGTCGACGATCCTGCCTTTTTGAATCGGCACCCGGACAAATCTCGCCAGCAAAACAGCATCCAGCGAAAATGAAAATACATTGGGGCTCTGGATGATCCTTAAATCCTCTGCTAATAAATAGTCAAGTCTCTCATCTTCTCGTAAATTCACCATTTTATGTTGGTCCTCCAAAACGGATCTTATAAAAATAGCCTTCCCTAATTAAGGAAGGCTGCCAATTATTTTTTATTAAGAAAGGATAGACAGAACAGACAATCTTCTTTGCGTGGGCTTCCGAAATGCAGGTTGCAGATATGGAAGCTTCCTGGTACAGACGGGCAAGGTTATCATAGCCTTCACCGATGTCGACCACGTTTTTATCACCCTGGGGCTGATTGCTGTTTTCCTTACCGCTTTTCTTAATAATTTGATCTTTTTTACCTATGGTTTGATCCAGACGGCGTCTTATATGCTCATTTTCCAGCTTTAATGCATTATTCTCTTCCAGAACTTCTGCCAAATGCTGTTTTAACTCACCAAGCTGACGGTATAAATCACCAATCTGCAATTCCATATTACTTACTGAGTCAAAGATATCTTTTTATCCACCTGTTCCACCTCATTAATCTGTGGATGATTGCAACGATACAGCTCCTGCTTCCTGTATTTCCTCAAGTGTATATTCCAGCACACGTTCCTGTCCAGGTATATCGACTTGCATGACTCGTCCCAGGATGTTCAATCCCACGACCTTACCCGTACCATCAGGTGTAACAATCATTTCACCCAGGTCAGGCAGCTGCTCTTTCGCTGATTCATATTCGTCGTTCTCATATTTTAAACAGCACATGAGCCTGCCGCAAAGGCCGGAAATTTTCGTTGGGTTAAGCGAGAGGTTTTGATCCTTGGCCATCTTGATTGAAACTGGATCAAAGTCCCCCAGGAATGTTGAACAGCAAAGCATTCTGCCGCATGGTCCTATCCCGCCAAGCATTTTCGCTTCATCTCTGACACCAATCTGGCGCAGTTCAATCCTTGTCCGGAAAATCGAGCCAAGTCCTTGACCAATTCCCGGAAATCGATGCGGCCATCAGCCGTGAAGTAGAAAATGACTTTATTACGGTCAAATGTATATTCAACATCAACAAGTTTCATATCAAGCTGATGTTCATTCACTTTATCACTGCAAACATCGTACGCTTCCTTTGCAGCTGTTTTGTTCTCCTCAACAATAAGGCGATCCTTCTGATCTGCAATTCTGACTACCTTTTTCAGAGGCAGGACAACATCCTTCTCGCCGACCTGCTTACGGGGAGTTACCACTCTTCCGTACTCAACGCCCCTTACAGTTTCGACAATGACGAATTCGTCCTTTTGAATTGAGAGATCGCCGGGATCAAAATAATAAATCTTCCCCGCTTTTTTGAAGCGGACACCTACTACATCATACAAGTGTAGATCCCTCCTGCAATTTTAACACCAGCTCCTCCATGAGCAGCTGGGGATTCATATTGGCATGCAGCTTCCTCTTCGCCTCCAGAATGGCTGCCATTTGTTCGGTAAGACGCCGTCCGGATGTCTGTAATGCAAACTGTTCTAAACGTGAGCTTTCGTTTAGATAAACAACCTGGTCTTTCTTGCCAAGCTGAATGTATAATAAATCCTTAAAAATAAGAAGTAATAAATCCAAACCACGATCGATTTGTTCTTTCTCTTTAAAGTGCATAAACCAGTTCTCTTGAAGCGCGACCATAGCTTCAAGTGAACTCTTTTTCAGCACTTCATATAATTTTAACACTATTTTTTGTGCTTGTGCAAACCAATCATCATTACTTATCTCTAAAGCTTCTTCCAAATTATTGGTTAGCTGAGCCAATAGCGGTGCCATTTGCGGCTGTATCCCATTGGCTATCAGTTGTTCTGCCATATTTTTAGGGGATAATGGGGTAAAATTGATCATTTGGCATCTCGATAAAATCGTCGGCAGCATTTGCTGTGCCTGCTCGGTGATCAATACGGCAACAGTTCCCGCATGCGGTTCCTCAAGGAATTTCAGCAGACTGTTAGCCGCATTTGTCGTCATACGATCGGCATGCACAATCGTGTAAAACTTATTCTTTGACTCTACACCTGTTTTCGAAAACTCCTCTTGCAGCTGCTGGATTTGTCCTTTCTTGATCGACAGGCCATCCGGCTCGACAAGATGGATATCCGGGTGGTTGCCGCTGTTGATTCTTTTGCAGTTAGAACAACTTTCGCAAGGTTTATAGCCATCTAACGGTGCCTGGCAATTAATGCTCTTGGCAAGAAGAATACTAATCTGCTTTTTGCCGGTACCCCTCATTCCTTCAAATAAATACGCATGGGCTACTCGATTTTTGAGGATGCTGTTTTTAATCATTTTCAAAACATTCGGCTGAAGTCTCTCCAGCTCGTCCCACGTCTTTGCCAATGCGATCACTCACTTACGTATATAAATTGATCAACAGGCCTTTGATTTCCCCAATTTTTCCGAGAATATCAATCTGTTCATCTTTATTATCCATTAACTCTTCTGTCAACTCCACTAGCTTTTCATCAATTGTTTCTACAAGCTTCAGCGACCTGCCTTCGCCATACTGGTTCCAGCTATGCGAGTGCTTTAGCTCCATTCCAAAGTTGACTGTTTCTTTTACGAATTGTTTAACCAGTGTCTTGAACTTGGCCAGGTCCTTGAACGTCCTCGACCGGGCAAGTCTCTCACCGGCAGAATCGACTTCCTTCATTAATTGCTGCAGCTGTCCAAGCTGCATTTTATGTTCCTGTTTCTGCACAAGTTCATTGAACTTGATTCCGCCCCCAGGCTGCTGTTTTTGATCCTGGCGGACTTTATCTATGTTAAGGCGCATATCCTGATTAATCTTCATTTCTTGCTAGACCTCCGGGTACTTCCCGTTAAAATTGATGAAACTGCTCAACAGGTAATACGAATACAGTCGCTCCGCCAACCTCGACTTCAACCGGGTATGGAACATAAGAATCCGCATTCCCTCCCATCGGCGAAACAGGTGCTACAAGCTGGTCACGCGACTTGCAGTTATCCCTGATGACCTCCAATGCCTTTTCTACCCTGATGTCTTCAGTTCCTATGATAAAAGTGGTATTTCCTGACTTCAGGAATCCCCCAGTACTAGCCATCTTTGTTGCACGGAAATTATGGTCTACTAACGCATTGGACAGACGGTTGCTATCCTGGTCCTGGACCACAGCTAAAATTAACTTCATTCATTATCCCCCTAGGTTAATTCGCAGGCGTGCCGCTTTCGTGACAAAAATGCAATTAGGTTCAAAAAAGCAACAACCCAGACGAAAAAGTGTTATTTCATTCCGTTTCATTTGTATGTTTATTATAACAGGATTCAAGTGACAAGACATGATATAAACGCAAAATTCCATTGCCTCCCATCTAAAATTCACTTATCTGTATATTGAATAGTTTTATTGGCAAATTCTAATGCTTTATTCGCAAACTTACGGAGTTTATTCGCAAAATGCATCTTCTTATCCGTGAACTTACAGTGTTTATTGGCAAAATGCATCTTCTTATTCGCAAACCGGAAAAATTTCCAATTAAAAACAAGCCTGATCGAAACCAAGGCTTGTTGTGCAGGATATTAACTATTCAATAGCTCTTTAATCTTAGCTTCAGCTTGATTATAAACTGCCTCTAATTCCCTTGAAGCATCGATTTTGCTAATCCTGTCAGGGAATCTCTCGCCAATAATCATATAGCCTTCCCTCACCTTTTGGTGGAATTCGAGCTTCTCCATGTCCAGTCGATTGACCTCGCGTCCCTTGTTTTTATTGATCCTTTCCAACCCAATCTCCGGCGCAACATCAAAGTACAGCGTCATCGCTGGCATCATGTTTTCAATCGCAAACTCGTTGATTGAGTAGACCTCATCAATGCCCAGACCACGAGCATATCCCTGGTATGCAAGGGAACTATCAACAAAACGGTCACATAAAACGACTTTCCCTGCGTTTAAAGCAGGCTTCACCTTTTCAGCAAGATGCTGCCTTCTCGCTGCGGCATATAAAAGTGCTTCCGTTCGCGGGTCCATTGCCGTATTTTCTGGATCCAGGATGACTTTCCTTATTTGTTCAGCAATCTCGATGCCGCCAGGCTCACGTGTGGCTATCACAGCGTATCCTTCCTTTTCAAGATTTTCAGCAAGCATCTGAAGGATTGTTGTCTTTCCAGAACCATCCGGACCTTCTATCGTAATAAAAATTCCCTTTTCCAATTCTAAAGCCTCCAACTCTTAAACACTTTTATTTTACCAGCATGCAAATATTCTCCGCCCTGGATTTTCGCTTCTTTTTCATTTAAAAATAAGATTGTTTCAATATCATCTTTAGTCACAACTTCACCAGGGAGACAAAGTGGAATTCCCGGCGGGTAAGGAATGATTTGCTCGGCACAGACCCTTCCTGCGGAGTCCCCCAGTAGGACATACTCAGTCTGCTGCAGCACCATTTCTTTATAACTCAATTCTAAAGTTGAAATACTTTTATGAACGACCTTTGATTCACGTTTATTTTTTCCCTCAGGCATATCACTTACAACCTTGGCAATCTTTTCAGCTGCTTCTTGCAAGCGGTGCTTCATGCCATGTTTCAATAAAGGAAGAATGAGCAGCACATTATAAGGGTCTGCCAGTTCCGTAAAGATTCCTTTTGATTCGAGCCTTGATTGCAGTTCGAAACCAGACCAGGCACCGCTTGATTGTATAGTTAATTTCAGCGGATCATCATGTTGCAATACACGAATCTTCGTTAACTGCTGCAGCCTTTTTTTGAATTCCTCAATCTCATCTTTGAGGTATGAGAGGTCATCCTTGCTATAAGTACCCAGATAAAGGCGTGCCAAATCAAGAGAAGCCATCAATGGATACGAGGGGCTGCTTGACTGCAGAGCCTGCAAATAGAACCTTATCTTGCTGAGTGATACACGATTCGTCTGATAATGAAGGAATGCTCCCATTGTCATGGCTGGCAATGTCTTATGCGCAGACTGTACAACAATGTCGGCCCCGAGTTCAACAGCAGAAGCCGGGAAAAAATCCCCTGCGATAAAATGGACTCCATGAGCTTCATCCACCAATACAGGAATGCCATGCTCATGAGCCAAATCTATAATGCTCTTAAGATCATAAGTCAGTCCGTAATAATTAGGGTAGGTTAGGATAAGTACCTTTGCAAAAGGATACTGCCTGATTGCTGATTTAACTCCTTCAATACTTAACCCTGCTGCTACTCCGTATTCCCCGTTGAAGTCAGGACTAATGAATACAGGTTTAGCTTTTGCGAGTTTTATAGCATTCATGATGGATTTATGCGAATTGCGCTGGACAAGCACCAGATCATCTTCATTAATCGCAGCCAAGATCATCGCAAGATTCCCGACAGTTGATCCATTTATCAAAAAAAGCTTTTATCCGTTTTATATAAATCACTAAGCAATTCTTCAGCTTCAAAAATAACTCCCTCTGGTGAATGAAGGTCATCCAATCCCGTTATTTCTGTTGCATCCAATTTTAAAATTTGATTAAAGTAGGCTAGTCCCTCTTCGGGGAAAAATGCCCCATTTTTGTGCCTGGTACATGAAACGATAGAGGGCTTCCGTTTTTATGCTTAACCAATTGAGAGTACAAGGGTGTTTTGGATTGGTCCATAGTCTCACCTATATATATATAAATTCACACCTATCTATTCTAACACTGTTTTTTAGCAAAAAAAAATAAAAGCCCAAAATGAGCTTTTAACTGTAAATGCCAGATTTCGTTACTTTCCTAAGTTTTTCTACGTAATATTTATATTTAGGATCACTCGTATCTGTCTTGATCATGATGCTCTCACAGTCTGTGCATATAAAAGAAGTATACAGGTGTATGCCAGCACTTTTCGTCTGTTCGCAAATCACACACGTTTCCCAAATTTGATTTTTAGCTAAAAGCGAACCCAAATTCTCCACCTCCGTACACCTATTGTTGCCAGGAGCGTTTTTTTGTATACAATTTTCCGAATAATATTTTAGGAAGTTTAGTTGTTTTATATTTTATGATTGACATTCGGTTTCCTTGTATGTCTTATAACAATTTAGGTTAGTTTATTATTTGATTGAACTGTCGCGAGGTGAAACAGGGATATCATTATTACTTTTTTATCGATATGGAAGCGCGAGGACTTAGTTTTAAGATCCAGACCGATGTTTTGGTAATATTTATTGAAAAATATTCGCTTAATGGGGAGATTTTACGTAAATGATTACATGATTGGGGGATTTTTTTGTGAAAGGTTGACTGAGAGTGGTCCATCAGAATGCAATTTAAGTTTTTATTGGCGATTTTTTGATTTTTTCGACCACATTTTTGAATATATCGGCGGATTTTAAAATATATCGACCACATCCAGACATATATCGACCACTTTGTCAAAAATTTCGACCAACTTGATAAAATGGAACACTTTTGTTGCTCAGGAGAACGGTTAGGAACTGCTTTTTCTATACAAAAAAAGAACAGCCATTACAGCTGTTCCCATCAGT
>NZ_BAUW01000101.1 GCF_000517385.1 Mesobacillus boroniphilus JCM 21738
TAAAAACCCAAGTTCGTCATATAGACAATCTTGGGTTTAGGGTTTAGGGTTTATCTTTTAGCTTTTAGCTTAGTGGCCGGAAAGTTTTGCTCCCGGTTTTCTGTGAACTGCCAGTTTTTTAACTAGGTTCATACTTGCTTCATTTAAGCCAACCAGGCGAACGACCACGCCCGTTGCCCGTAATTTTAAGACAATCTTATCAATGGCCGCTACTGCTGAGTCATCCCAAACATGAGCTTGGGTGAAGTCAATTTCAACCTCTTTTACATCTTCATTGAAATCAATCGCATCAATCAGCTCATCAACAGAAGCAAAGAAAACCTGGCCTTTAACTGTATAGATTTTCTTATCGCCTTTCACCAAAGACTCAACCTGAACTTTTGATATCTTTGCTACAAAGAAAATTGCACTAAGGATAATCCCGGCAAATACCCCTTTTGAAAGGTCATGAGTTGCCACAACAGTAACAACTGTTACAACCATTACAATTGAATCAGTAATCGGAGCTTTTGTGACACCTTTTATCGAACTCCAATCAAATGTACCGATGGCGACCATGATCATGACACCTACTAAAGCTGCCATAGGGATTTGAATAACGATTTTGCCTAGTACAATGATCAAGAACAATAAGACAATGCCAGCCACTAAAGAAGAAAGTCTTCCTTTTCCGCCGGACTTGACATTGATTACGGATTGACCAATCATCGCACAACCAGCCATGCCTCCAAAGAATCCAGTTATGATGTTTGCAATACCCTGGCCTCGGCTTTCCTTGTTCTTATCACTAGCTGAATCAGTCATATCATCGACAATTGATGCTGTAAGCAGGGATTCAAGAATGCCGACTACCGCAAGAGCTAGTGCGTATGGAAAGATAATGCTCAATGTTTCCATATTAAAAGGAACATTCGGGATGAAGAAAGATGGCAATGCAGCAGTCAATTCTCCCATATCACCTACCGCCTTCACATCACTTTTTGTGAATATAGCAATGACAGTAATAATAATTACAGCAATTAGCGGGGATGGAATTGATTTATTGATTCGCGGAAAAAGATAAATAATTGCCAAAGTACCTGCTACAAAGGCATACATTTGCCATCCTGCCCCCGTAAATTGCTCTAACTGAGCAATAATAATAAGGATTGCCAGTGCGTTTACAAAGCCAATCATAACCGAACGCGGGATAAACTTCATAAATCTGGCTAATTTAAATACACCGAAGAGGATTTGAATGACACCTGTTAAAATTGTGACAGCAAATAAATACTGTACCCCGTGGTCGGCTATTAAAGTGACCATCAATAAAGCCATTGCTCCTGTTGCACCAGAAATCATTCCAGGTCTGCCACCAATGAACGCGATCACTACTGCAATGCAAAAGGAAGCATACAAACCTACCATCGGGTCAACTCCCGCTATTATAGAAAATGCAATCGCTTCAGGAATCAAGCAAGAGCCACTACTATGCCCGCAAGGACCTCTCCCTTTAGATTTCCGAACCATTGCTCTTTAATTGTATTAATACCCAAATAAACACTCCTTATTAATTTGTTTTTTTAGTGACTTTGAACTCTCATCAAAGTCTGGTCCGTTGAAAACAAGGCAATAATAACACATCTGGAAAAAGTGGCAAACCAACATGTAAGCGGTTGTTTATCTCGTTCCCTCTCGAATTCGTCCAATATCACGTTTTAACTATGAAGATAGCGAAATATGTCATTTTTGTTTTCACTTGTTACAAACCGGATGGGCTATGACTACAAAACGATTGAAACTTTGTTATACTTGGAGTGTTCGTCGGTATTTTGAAATAAGCAAGGAGGAAAGAAGGAGAGATTAGATTTGTTAGAATACACTGGGGAGAGAGTCATCCCCGACCTTATGAAACCAGCCAATGCTTTATTACTTGAACACTTAGCGCGTTATCAATTCAGTTCCTACCATATACGTGGAAGAGTCCTAGATTTAGCGTGCGGTTCCGGCTATGGTTCGCAGATGCTTGCTAAGTATGGCAAGAAACGAATCGATGAATTAATCGCCGTCGATGTTGATCCCGTTACAATTGATTATGCTCACAAACGATACAACCATCCCCTGGTTGATTATCGCTGTGAAGATGCAACGGATCCCCTGCTTCCCCAAAAATTAGGCATGTTTGATGCCATCATTTCCTTTGAAACACTAGAACATTTAGAAGATGAAAGGCAATTTCTTTCCAATCTTTATAATATGCTAAAACCCGGTGGGACATTGGTCCTGTCTACACCTTTCGGAAAAGGAAGAGGAAAACCATGTGGTTCGCCATTCCATGTTCATCAATTGACAATTGATGAGTTTAATGGGTTATTTCCGGAATACAAAGAAGTTAAGATGTACTACCAAAAAGGAGTATTAATCGAGCCACCATATCCAGGCGTTAAATATCCGCTTGGAATAGCTGTTTGTACTAAATAAGAATCTTTGAAAAAATGAGTACCTGTTTAACTCTACACATTCACCCGGGTTTAAAAATACAAAATGAAGTTATAGAAACCAGTAATTTGCATAAAACAACCCATTGATATGGGAGTGATGGAACTGGAAGAAATCTTCGTTAAGTGTTTGTCACCGGAGGATCTGCGAATTGTCGTCCCTTTAGAGGATAAGATCTATTCGCTACAGTTCGCCAAACATACACAACAAACCTGGTTGGTGAAGGTCGGTAATCTGGACGAAGCAAACCAAAACAACATAATTTCTTGCTTATTTGATAAAATATTTGCCGACGAACAAATACGCCAAATGTTTATTCAGTTAAATATCATTTCTGAGGAAATGGACTTCCAATTTAATTAGAAAATTAGTTTAAACGAAGGAGGAGTTTATGGCTATCAAACTCATTTGTGAAGAATGCAAAGGCGATGGAAAGGTTCCTTTCATCAAGTTTCTTGGACTAAAGAAGAGATGCAAGATATGCCAAGGGGAAGGTAAGAAAATTCAACGTATTTTTAGATACTAACTTGTTCCTGCATAATATTATCCACTTAAAGGGGTTGTGCTTTTGGTTAAAGCTGACGATATCATTTTTTACAATAATGCTGCTTATAAGGTTTTATATGTCTATCCAACAGGTTACTGTGAGATCAAAAGAATGGACTCCGCCATCGTAGAATTTATTCATAGAAAAGATCTTAAAGCATGTCCTTTAATTCTCGAGTCACAGGATTAACAAGGAGGTGATCCATAATGAATAAAGAATGCCCAAGTTGTTCCGGTAAAGGTTATCTTTTGGTTAAATTCCCGAATATCAAAGAAGCTTGCTTCCATTGCCAGGGAAGTGGAACTATAAAGTCCGTCACTAGTAGTAAATAACACCTTTTTATATTCATAAATAAGCATTACACATAAACTTTTAGCATTTGCTGTTAGGAGTGATATTTTGAAAGAACTATTGATTAGAGGAATCAGTATGCATACCGCTGGGGACTCCTTGCTTTTTTACATCCACTTAGACCACAAGACTATAGAGGTTACTGAAAAGGAATTTGAAAAGGCTATGGCTGATTTAAAATCGGGCAAAGAGCCTCTTACACTCATTAACCATGACTGATGCGTCGCTGATTAATAATTTGAATATTTTTCCTTTCGCTATAACTAATGAAGTCTTGTTCCAACTAACACTTGCTTTAGAATTCAAAGTACTTAAATGAAGTAATATTTTCATTTGGCAGTGTGAAGATATTACTTTCAACTAGTACTTTAACCCCTGGTTATAATAGTGTTCGTTATCCAGTCAACCAGCAGTGACTTGTAAGAAATAAAGAAACTTACTACAAATTTGATTAACTTACGAGAAGCTTAGACTTAAAAACCTTCTATGGTTATAAACCACTTTCATCTTACTTTCTACTCTTACTAAAATTTATTTACTTTAAATATATGTGTTGACGACTTTTCAGCCTCTTATTTGATAAGTCTTCATCAGATTTGAGGATAAATTTTAATTTCTAATAAAACGAGACTATAATACCTCCTTTTCCTGCGTAGGTACCCATTGTAGCCCCCATATAATTCACTATTATTTCTTGAGGATCATATCGTTTCTGTATTTCAGTCTTTAAAAATTCTACATCTTCGAAATTGCCTGTGTGTGTAATACCAATAACAGTTTCTGAAAAGTCTGTTTTACGTTCTCCAAGGATATCTAATGCCCTTTTAAAAAACCTTTTGTTTCCACGGATTTTTTCAAGGACCTCTATCTTCCCATTCACTCCTTCTAATATAACTTTTATATTTAGAATTTTAGCGACAGATCCTTGAAACTTACTTAACCTTCCACCTTTCACCACATTTTCAATGGTATCTAATAAGATTAAAATATTCATTTTGTCTCTAATTTTTTCAAGCTCCTGAATAATGTCTTCTAATCTCCAACCTTGACTAGCAAGTTCCACAGCTTTTAAAATTTGTAAACCGTGCCCTAATGAGCCGCCTAAAGTATCAAATACCGTTACATTAGTATTAGAAATCTCTTTTCCAAGGCAAGCTGCTTGATAAGTACCACTAAGGCCAGATGAAATAGTAAAGCAAAGCATTTCATCTCCATTTTCGCTAACTTAGTGAATAAATCAGCAAAATCGGAAGGGGAAGGCTGAGATGTTTTTGGAAGTTCATTAGTAGAAAACATCTTTTGGAAGAATTCATGAGGTGTTAAACTAACACCCTCTAAGTATTCTTGTTCCCCTATTCGGACAGATAAGTACAACATGAATAAAATATTTCTCAATAATATCTTTTGGTAAATCAGCAGAACTATCAGTAATTATTTGAACCACACTTTTTCCTCCTACTTCGTTATTAAAAGGTTTTTAATTAAACTACTTCTGTATTATACCAATACAAATATAAATTTAAAATGTGACAAAGTTCTAAGACTTCTAAGACTTCCATTAGCAATTCAGCTATATAAGGTTTATATTTACTTACAAATTGAGTGAAAAAGAGGCTTCTCAAAAGGTTGAATAAAAACGACAGAGAGTCGCCTCTTTTGTTACTTAATTGATATAGCAGTCCATAAGTAAAGAGGGTGCCTAAAAGTTAAAACTTTTTTGGACACCCTCAATTCACATCATATTATCATTTTACTCTCATCTCACTCAAAAACCTACTCATTACAAGGGTTTCAGGGCGTTATTACATCATGCCGCCCATTCCGCCCATTCCACTCATGTCAGGCATTCCAGCGCCTTTTTCTTCTGGAAGGTCTGCAACTACTGCTTCAGTAGTCAGGAACATTGCAGATACGGATGCAGCGTTTTGTAGTGCATAACGAGTAACTTTAGTTGGGTCCACAATACCGGATTCGATCATGTTTACCCACTCGCCAGTTGCAGCGTTGAAGCCTGTGCCGACTTCTTCGCGCTTCAGGCGCTCAACAATGACTGATCCTTCAAGACCAGCGTTGTGAGCGATTTGGCGAACTGGTTCTTCCATAGCACGAAGGACGATGTTCACGCCAGTAGCTTCGTCGCCTTCAGCCTGGATTCCAGCCACTTTGTTGTATACATTAAGAAGCGCTACGCCACCGCCTGATACGATTCCTTCTTCAACTGCAGCGCGAGTTGAGTTAAGGGCATCTTCAATGCGAAGCTTGCGTTCTTTCAATTCAGTTTCAGTAGCAGCACCAACCTTGATGACTGCAACGCCGCCAGCTAGCTTAGCAAGGCGCTCTTGTAGCTTTTCACGGTCAAATTCAGAAGTTGTTTCTTCCATTTGAACACGGATCTGGTTTACGCGGCTTTCGATTGCAGCGCTGTCTCCAGCACCTTCAACAACTGTTGTGTTTTCTTTTGTAACAACAACTTTAGAAGCGCGTCCAAGTGATGTGATTGTAGCAGACTTAAGGTCACGGCCAAGCTCTTCAGTGATCACTTCACCGCCAGTCAATGCAGCGATGTCTTCAAGCATAGCCTTACGGCGGTCACCGAAGCCAGGAGCCTTAACAGCTACTGCGTTGAATGTTCCGCGAAGTTTGTTGACTACTAATGTAGCAAGTGCTTCACCTTCAACATCTTCAGCAACGATCAATAATGGCTTGCCTTGCTGTACAACCTGCTCAAGGACAGGAAGGATTTCCTGGATATTGCCGATCTTCTTGTCTGTGATCAGGATATATGGGTTTTCTAGAACTGCTTCCATCTTGTCAGAATCAGTTACCATGTAAGGAGACGCATATCCGCGGTCGAACTGCATACCTTCAACAACGTCCAATTCTGTAGTGAAGCCTTTAGATTCTTCAATTGTGATAACGCCGTCGTTGCCAACGCGTTCCATCGCTTCTGCAATCAATTGGCCTACTTCTTCGTCAGCAGCAGAGATAGCTGCAACTTGTGCGATAGAAGCTTTTCCTTCGATTGGCTTGGAAATGGCCCTTAACTCTTCCACAGCCGTAGCAACAGCCTTTTCCATACCTTTGCGGATGCCCATTGGGTTAGCGCCGGCAGTTACGTTCTTAAGACCTTCGCGGATCATCGCTTGAGCAAGAACTGTTGCAGTAGTTGTACCGTCACCCGCAACGTCGTTCGTCTTGCTAGCTACTTCAGCAACAAGCTTAGCACCCATGTTTTCGAATGCATCTTCAAGTTCGATTTCTTTCGCGATCGTCACACCATCATTAGTGATAAGTGGTGAACCGAATTTCTTCTCAAGAACACGTTGCGTCCCTTTGGTCCAAGAGTTACTTTTACTGCATTTGCAAGAGAATCAACCCCGCGAAGCATCGCGCGGCGTGCTTCTTCACTGAACTTAATTTCTTTAGCCATTGTAAAAAGACCTCCTCAGATTATTAATATTTTAACGTTCTGTCTATAATCGCAGTGATTATTCTACAACTGCTAGAATGTCGTTTTCACGTAGGATCAGATACTCAGTGCCCTGGTACTTTACTTCTGTGCCTGCGTATTTTGAGAAGATAATGCGGTCTCCGACTGCAACTTCAAGAGCAACGCGCTCGCCGCTTTCAAGAACTCGGCCAGTTCCAATAGCTACGACTTTACCTTCTTGAGGTTTTTCTTTCGCTGTGTCGGGTAAAACGATACCGCTTGCAGTTTTTTCTTCAGACCCAACAAGCTCGATAATAATGCGATCTCCTAGTGGCTTGATCAAGTGAAACAACCTCCTCAAATTATATGTAGATTTTTTTATTAGCACTCGCCTCAATAGAGTGCTAACACAATTTATATAATAATGAATCTCTATTTTTTTTGCAAGCCTGAAGCCTAATTTTTTTTATAAAATTCAGCAGAATAATCTCATCTCTTTTCCTTCGACAGCAAGTACTACATTTCGCTATTTTGCAGGCATCCTGGCCACAAAAGACCACCTTGAAGAGTATGCCAGTTCACAGGAAACTTAACCAAAACATTCTCGGTGCGTCCTGATATTTGAACTTTCCTGATGATTACTAGTAAAATGGATAGATAGCATTCTTATAATAGCTTTCATGACATACACATATACCGATCCGAATAGAAGGAGATTAACATATTGAAAAAGGAATACTGGTACGTCATTATTGCCTATATCATCATGCAGCTCTCAAGCTTGATCGGCATTCCGATTGTTGCCTTTATCGGAACTGCAATGGGAAAAAGCCTTAAGGAAATGGAGACGCTCTCGATTCCATACTGGCTCGTAATCAGCTTTTCACTGACACTTGTTATCGTGCTGCTGCTTCTAAGGAAAGAACCCAGGACAGAGACTGACCTGCGTGATGCTTCATCACCGGCAAGTTCAGCAGCCTGGGCTTTCGCAGGTGTATTCCTTGCTCTGTTCGCACAATCAATCGCGGCTAGCATTGAAAACATGCTTGGTATTGAATTGGGCTCGGAGAATACACAGGAAATCATTAAGCTGATTGAAATGTTCCCGGTCGTTATTTTGGTCAGCTCAATTATCGGACCTATATTAGAAGAAATCGTCTTCCGTAAAATCATATTCGGCAGCCTGCATAAGAAAATGAATTTCTTCTTTTCGGCGCTGATCAGCTCTGTCATCTTTGCGCTTGCCCATATGGAGCCGGAGCATGTGATCCTTTACTCAGCAATGGGCTTCACCTTTGCCTTCCTTTATGTAAAAACAAAGCGGATCATCGTGCCGATCATCGCCCACGTTACAATGAATACAATGGTTGTCCTGCTTCAATCCGTATTTAGGGAAGACATTGAGAGAATGATAAAAGAAGCAGAGAAAATTCAAAGCTTTATTGGGGGACTTTAAGTTATGAAGCAATCGCCTTTATTTTCAGGCATTGTCTACATCTTGTTAGGCAGCTTATTCACCTATTTCGCCATCCAGAATGTAAACGATACAGGCTGGGGATTTTTTAGTTATTTGCTTGTAGCCCTTGCCACGTTCGACTTCGGGTCCGGCATCAGGATGATCATGTTCCATTTCAAATTGAAGAATGTACAGAAAAAATAGCTCCTTCGGCAAGGAGCTATTTTTCTGCCGATTCAGTTGTTCCAGAATCTGTTGGATAATGTTTTAAAAAGTAAATCAATGACTGCAGTTCAATCGCCAAATCAATGTGATGGATCCTTATGGACGGCGGCACATTCAGCCTCGCCGGCGTGAAGTTCAGGATTCCCTTGATATTCGCCTGCACCAATCGGTCTGTTATCGGCTGTGCTACTGCTGAAGGAACAGTCAGGATAGCCACCTGGATTCCTTCCTCGACCACTACCTTGTCTAGGTCATCCATGTGATATATTGGGACTTCGCCGATTTTCGTGCCGACCTTGCCTGTGTCAACATCGAAAGCTATCTCGATTTTCGTATTATTATTCTTTGAAAAATTGTAGTTCATTAACGCTGTTCCCAGGTTTCCGACACCGATCAGGCAACTTTCGTCAGTTCATCCTGGTCCAATGTCTTTCTGAAAAACGTCAGCAGGTAATTCACATTGTAGCCGTACCCCTTTTTACCTAATGCTCCAAAGTAGGAAAAATCCCTTCGAATTGTCGCTGAATCCACCTTAACTGCTTCACTTAATTCCGCGGATGACACCCTTTGCTTACCAGAAGAATGCAAGTTCAATAAGAACCGGTAATACAGTGGCAAGCGTTTGGCGGTTGCCTGCGGAATCTTCGTAGCATCATTCGTCATTCTCCATCCTCCACCCTGTCCGTTATTTCTATCTCAACTTTTCTTCTCTTTTAAAATCACCGTTTTTACCGCCGGTTTTTTCGACCAGATACGTCTTGCCGATCACCATGCCCTTATCAACGGCCTTGCACATATCATAAACAGTCAGCGCACATGCTGAAGCTGCTGTTAACGCTTCCATTTCTACACCTGTATTCCCTTTTGTTTTTACAGATGCGGCGATATTTAAAGTATACTCATTACCATTTTGCTCCCAATCGAACGAAAGATCAATGCCTGTCAATGGAATGGGGTGGCACATCGATGATTTCAGATGTCTTTTTCGCCGCCATGATGCCTGCTACCTGCGCGACAGCAAGTACATCCCCTTTTTTCATTTTATTTTCAGTGATTCTGCTATATATATCTTCGTTCACGGTTATGCTTGAATGGGCGAAAGCCGTACGGACCGTCTCCGGCTTTTCACTCACATCGACCATCTTCGCTCTGCCTTCTTCATTAAAATGCGTAAATTCTGACATGTTAAAGCTCCTTTCTACCAAATAATACACTATTTTATAAAACTTGTGTGTGAACTTTGTTTCTATGTTCACAAATCCATTGGTGGTTTTCAATTTACCTTATCACCTATTGCAGTTCGCACATATTGCCGTGCCAATATTAATGAGTTACACTATCTCTAAGGCAATAGAGGTGAAAAAAATGATTTTATTACAGGTTAATCAGCTATCAAAATATTTTGCTGCTGATCTTATTTTATCGAATATCAAGTTTGAAATACAGACCAATGACCGAGTAGCGCTTGTCGGCCGGAACGGGGCAGGAAAATCAACTGCTGAAAATCATCGCCGGGTACGAATCTCATGACGGCGGCGAGATCATCCGTCCAAAGGGGACGTTGATCGGCTATCTCGCGCAAAATACCGGGCTTGAATCCGAAAAAAGCATCTGGGATGAAATGCTAGCCGTTTTTGGCCATCTGCACAGCATGGAAAAAGACTTGCGCCGGCTGGAAGAAAAGATGTCGGATCCTGCCATCCTGTCGAATGAGACTGAATACGAAAGAATCATGAAGGAATATGACCTGCTGCAGGTCCAGTTCAAGGAAAAAGGCGGCTACCAATATGAAGCAGATATCCGTTCCGTCCTTCATGGCCTGAACTTCCATTCCTTTGATTATTCCACAAAAATATCCACTTTAAGCGGGGGACAGAAAACTAGACTCGCGTTGGCGAAGCTATTATTGACCCGTCCGGATATTTTGATTCTCGATGAACCAACGAACCACCTTGATATAGACACGCTATCGTGGCTTGAGCAGTATTTGCAGGGTTACGACGGTGCCATCCTGATTGTTTCACACGACCGTTACTTCCTGGATAAGGTCGTGAACCAGGTATACGAAATCTCCCGCCATCAGTTGACGAAGTTCCCTGCAATTACAGCTCATATTTAGAGCAGAAAGCCGCGAATTACGAACGTGATCTGAAACTGTTTGAGAAGCAGCAGGATGAGATCAACAAGCTGCAGGATTTTATCCAGCGGAACCTTGCCAGGGCATCAACAACCAAGCGTGCCCAGAGCCGGCGGAAGCAGCTTGAAAAAATCGACCGGATGGACAGGCCTATGGGTGATGAAAAATCCGCATCGTTCAGCTTCCAGATTGAACGCCAGAGCGGTAATGATGTCCTGAAGGTGCATACGCTTGCTGTCGGCTATCAGAATGAAGTCGTATCTGAAAATATCTCGTTCAACCTTTCGCGTGGCGACAGCACAGCACTCGTTGGGCCAAACGGTGTCGGCAAGTCGACCTTATTAAAGACAATCGTTGAAAAACTGCCTTCGATTACCGGCAATATTCAATACGGTTCTAATGTTTCGATCGGTTACTATGATCAGGAACAGGCAGAACTAAGCTCGAATAAAAAGGTATTGAACGAACTCTGGGACGAATACCCTCTTATATCGGAAAAAGATATTCGCACCGTTTTGGGTAATTTTCTTTTTTCAGGTGACGATGTCCTAAAAATCGTTTCTACCCTAAGCGGGGGCGAAAAAGCTCGTCTGGCACTTGCCAAGCTTATGCTGCAAAACTCTAACTTCTTAATTTTGGACGAGCCTACAAACCATCTCGACCTGGATAGCAAGGAAGTCCTCGAGAATGCGCTGATAGATTATCCAGGCACCATCCTGTTTGTCTCACATGACCGTTATTTTATCAACAGGATCGCGACAAAGGTACTCGAACTAGACCGGGGCGGCTCAACTGAATACCTTGGCGATTACGATTACTATGTCGAGAAAAAGCTTGAGCAGGAAGAGCTTAAGGCGCTGGCCGAGCAGTCCGCTAAAGCATCAGGAAGTGCTGTGGATAACTCAAAGCAGGATAAGACATCCTACCAGCAGGACAAAGAAGCCAAAAAACTCGAACGACAGCGTAAACGCCGCATGGAAGAAGTAGAATCGCTCATCGACAAGCTGGAAACAGAGGTAGCAGAATATGAAGAATTGCTTTGTGATCCCGAATTCTTCCAGGATCACGAAAAAGCTGGAGAAATCAACAGTAAAATCGAAGCCGCCAAAGAGAAACTCGATGAATTGATGGAAGAGTGGACAGAGCTGGCATAAAACGGGCATGAATGTGCCCGTTTTTTTGTTCTTCAAATGGGAAAGTCCTTTTTATTCGCAAACTGGAAAAAAACGAGGATTATTTCCAGTTTATATTTCCAAACTTACAGCTTTTCCACA
>NZ_BAUW01000100.1 GCF_000517385.1 Mesobacillus boroniphilus JCM 21738
GGTTTTCTTAATCCAGCTCCAGCGCCTAGCCCCTCGAGTCGCTTGTCTAGTTTCGCCTCCTAGAAACTCCGAAACTTCAACTCCGCCGGCAGAAGCAAAAAACGCTTCTTTGTCGGAGTCTCCAGTTTCTGCGTTTCTGGGCAGTCGGCTATACTTTTCGGTTTCGGTCCGCCCGATGAAGTCAAAGAGCGACTTCACTGGTCGGCCCTCCAGCGCTTGTCGGGGCTGAACGAGACGCTTGCGCTTTTCTTATTAGATATTTGCATATGAAATCACACATTATAGGTTATCCGTTACATAAAAAGCCTGGCAGTTTATTGTTATGGGCAGGATTGGTACAATTGGGAAGAGAAGAATTCAAAGTTATATAACAGATAAATTCAGTTTTTCTCTGTTTTCAAGTAAAATAGATAAGATAGCATCTTTTATAAAGATAAGAATTATTCATATAAGATTATAATTTGGCTTAAAAAAGGAGAATTGGTATGGAGAAGAAGATTCTGGTTGTAGACGATGAAAAACCAATTGCAGATATTCTACAGTTCAACTTAAAAAAAGAGGGTTACGATGTGTACTGTGCATATGATGGTAACCAGGCGGTTGAAATGGTAGAAGAGGTTCAGCCTGACTTAATACTGCTGGATATTATGCTCCCTATGCGTGATGGCATGGAGGTTTGCCGTGAGGTCCGCAAAAAATACGAGATGCCGATTATCATGCTGACTGCTAAAGACTCTGAAATCGATAAAGTTCTTGGACTTGAGCTTGGGGCGGATGACTATGTCACGAAGCCATTCAGCACAAGGGAATTGATTGCAAGGGTAAAAGCAAACCTGCGCCGCCATCAACAGATTGCATCCAAAGAAGATGAGCAAGAGGAATCAAATGAAATCACCGTTGGCTCCTTGACCATCCATCCTGACGCTTATGTTGTTTCAAAAAGAGGAGAAACGATTGAGTTGACGCATCGTGAATTCGAACTTCTCCACTATCTTGCAAAGCATATCGGACAAGTCATGACAAGGGAGCACCTGCTGCAAACGGTTTGGGGTTATGACTATTATGGGGATGTCCGGACAGTTGACGTAACCGTTAGACGTCTTCGTGAAAAGATTGAGGACAACCCAAGCCACCCGACATGGATCGTGACGAGACGAGGAGTAGGCTATTATCTAAGAAACTCTGAGCAGGATTAAGACCGGGAATGAAAAAGGTAGGTTTTTTCCGTTCGATACACCTTAAATTTGTGCTTATATACGTCCTGCTTATTCTCGTTGCAATGCAAATCATTGGTGTTTACTTTGTCCGCAAACTTGAGACGACCCTCATTACGAACTACCAGGAATCGGTAAAATCCCGGGTCGACCTGCTGGTTTATGATATCCAGGAAGAACTGGTTAAGGAGCGCGGGAAAGAAGATCCTACTAAAGAGGAAGCAATCAGGCTGATCTTAAAAGATTATAGGGCCACTGATATTTCTGAAATCCGGGTAATCGACGGGAGCAGCTTTAAGATACTTGGGACATCAAACTCTAGCAATCAGGACTTGTAGGCCAGAGGACACCTGACGCCATGATTAAGCGTTCAATTATCTTGGATGCAGATGAAGATGTAATCCAGCTGGATCGGAAAACGGGCGAAAGGGTGTGGGTTCTGTCAACACCAATCATGCATAATAGTGAAGCGATAGGTGCTGTCTATCTTGTAGCCCAGATTGATAATATTTTTAAGCAGATGAATGATATCAATAAAATCCTTGCTACCGGTACGGCTATTGCGTTGGTTTTCACCGCGATTCTTGGTGTTCTTCTGGCGCAGACGATCACCAGACCGATTTCAGATATGCGCAAACAGGCACTGGCGATGACCCGAGGGAATTTTTCCAGGAAGGTTAAAGTATATGGTTATGATGAGATAGGCCAGCTGGCAATTACTTTCAACAACCTGACGAAAAAGCTTCAAGAAGCACAGGCAACGACTGAAGGTGAGAAAAGAAAGCTATCCTCAGTCATTTCTTATATGACCGACGGTGTCATTTCAACTGACCGTAAAGGACGAATCATCCTTATAAATGACCCTGCAACACAGATGCTTGGTGTTTCACGTGAAACAGTGCTGTCTCAGCCATTAGTTTCCATACTAGGGCTGGACGAAAACTATAATTTTGAGGATCTGCTCCAGGAAAAAGACTCGATCGTCCTGGATTACAGTACGAAAAGCAAACCATTTATCCTTCGTGCAAACTTTTCGGTCATACAGAAGGAAAGCGGCTTTGTGAATGGATTGATTGCTGTCCTGTACGATATTACGGAACAAGAAAAAATTGATATGGAGAGACGGGAATTTGTTGCGAATGTTTCCCATGAACTGCGGACTCCGCTGACAACCATGCGCAGCTATCTTGAAGCGTTAGCGGAAGGAGCATGGAGGGATGAGGAAATCGCACCAAATTTCCTTGAAACAACCAGAGGTGAAACGGAACGGATGATTCGCCTTGTTAACGATTTGCTGCAGCTTTCGAAACTCGATAGTGTAGATTATCGTCTCTCAAAGGAATGGGTCAACTTCCCGGTTTTCTTTAACCGGATTATTGATCGATTTGAATTGACGAAGGAACAAAATGTTTCTTTCAAAAGGGAAATCACGGAGGATGCGATTTTCGTAGAAATAGATGAAGATAAAATCACACAGGTACTTGATAATATCATTTCTAACGCCATGAAGTATTCGCCAGAGGGCGGAACCATTACATTCAGGGTGAAAGAGCTGGATGACCAGATTGTTGCAAGTATTTCAGATGAAGGTGTTGGCATCCCGAAAGATAACCTTGATAAAATTTTCGATCGTTTCTACCGGGTCGATAAAGCAAGGACCCGCAAACTTGGCGGTACAGGCTTAGGACTGGCTATTGCCAAGGAAATGGTTAATGCCCACGGGGGAAGGATATGGGCAGAAAGTGTGGAGGGTAAAGGAACAACAGTTCAATTTACTCTTCCTTATGACCGGAGTGCAGAGGATGATTGGTCATGACATATGAAAATATTAAATCTGTTATTTTAGCGTTCCTTGTAATGCTAAGTGGCTTTTTAACCTGGAATATTTGGACTTATCAGCCGGACTATGAGGTTGTAAATAATCAAAAGACTGTTGAAGAAGTAAATATTGCCACCCAGAAGGAACTTAAGAAAATCGTCAAACCTCACCAGGTTATCTATCATGTTAATGGAAAACAGTATGGTTCGGTAGGTAATGGTTATATTGATGATATTATTGGAGTTATTTCGAAATGGAAGTACTTCGATTTAAAAAAATATCCCGGGCGGATTAGTGAATTCAATGAGAATATTGTCCAGGGGGAGAATACCGAGATCATTTTCCCTGATGAGGTACCGATTGAACTCTACAAGCGGGTACTTAATATCGATGAAAAGGATATGCCGAAATTTGATTTCGACCGCATTATCATTAATTCCGAGACCCAGCAAAAGCAAGAGGGAATTGTTTATTTTTATTCCCAAAAAACTCAGGAAGCGTATGTCAGTAATGTAAGTCCTTCCTATATAAATGATTTTACGAGGAAATTTTACGACTCAGCAGGAAAGCTGGTTCCATATTTCCTTCATACTGTTTCCGATATCAAGAGGATTTACCTGCCAACTGAAAAAGTAAAAATGGTGTTGTACACTTACTATCAGAATTCACTTGATTCGGATCAGTTCAAAGATGCCTTGTTCACAAACCCAAGCTTTGTACAGCGCAATGTGGTGGATGGAATTGAGGAATATACGGATGATGCCAGTAAAATGATCGTTGACACCAAAACCAACATGATTAACTATGTGAATCCTGTCCGGAGTGGTGATTCCATCATCGGGACCAATAATGTTCTCCAGAAGAGTATCGAGTTTGTTAATGGGCATGGGGGCTGGACGGAAACGTATCGTTATGTTTATAAGGATGATTTTAATCAAAACGTACTTTTTCGTCTGTATAGTAAGGAAGGGTACCCTGTGTTCAACCAGATAGGGATGTCAGAGATATACCAACAGTGGAGGCAATCGGAGATCAGCAGATATATGCGCCCGGGATTCCATCTTGAGCTGCCTTTGAATCCAGAAGTCGTCACCAAGACATTGCCATCTGGGTATGAAGCGCTGGAATACCTGCAAAGCAAGGAAGACATTAAGCTGGAACTGCTGCAAAACCTTATGCCGGGTTACTATATGACGCATGGACCAGAAGATTCATTAATTCTGCTCGAGCCGGGCTGGTTCTATTTATACGATCAGGAATGGCGGCAGCTGATATGGGAGGAGGAATTGAATAATGGATTGGAGTAGAATCAAGACAATCTTTATTCTCACCTTCCTCGTCCTGGATATTTACCTTGTTTATCAGTTTATGAATACAAGGGATGCTGCCCAGTATGAAATTCCAAAGGAAGCGCCTCTGGAGGAAAAGCTGAAGAATGACGATATCACCTATGGTGAACTTCCTGATATAAAAAAGAAAGAGCAGTATCTTAGTGTCAGGACGAAAGTGTTCACCACTGAGGAAATGGCAAAGTTCAAAGGGCAAACAGTCAGCCTTGGGGATGGGACATCAATTGAGGCCAAGCTGGAGAAACCAATTAAACTGACTAGTAAGTTCCAGCCAGCGGAGCTGTCTACTTTTATAAAAGGAAACATTTTCTCCGGTGAAGAATATAAGTTCTGGAGTAAAAATGATGAAGACAAAACCATCACATATTACCAGGAACACGACAATAAGACATTCTACTATAACAGCAATGCGAAATTAACGTTCTATTTCAATGAAAACAATGAAGTGACTTCGTACAAACAAACATATTCGGAGATCATCGATGAACTCTCGGATGCAGAGGAATTGCTGCCGCCATTAAGGGCGCTGGAAACTCTTTATAAAAAGTTTGATCAAACCGAAGAGTGAAATTACCGATTTTGAATTAGGCTATTCCACTCTTGTTTCACTGACGGCATCACATGTAGTGACACCGACGTGGAGGATTGAAGTCAATGGCAAGGAGAACCTTTTTGTACATGCGTTCGAAGGTCGAGTCATCCCGTTGTCTGACGGAGAAAATAAAATTACGGAGTGAGAGATATGAGTTTGCATTTTAGTGTTCTCGCCAGCGGGAGTACGGGAAATGCGATCTATGTGGAGACGGAGGGCCAATCCTTTTTAGTGGATGCCGGATTGAGCGGCAAACAGATGGAGTTATTATTCAAGCAAATTGGCCGTGAAATGAAAGACCTCTCTGGAATATTAGTGACGCATGAACATAGCGATCATATAAAAGGCATAGGAATCGTTGCCCGTAAGTATAAGCTGCCAATCTATGCGAATGAAAAAACATGGAAAGCGATGGACGGCTTGATTGGGGAAGTCCCGCTTGAGCAGAAATTTTCTTTTGACATGGAAACCGTTAAGACCTTCGGAGGGTTGGACATCGAATCCTTCGGTGTCTCACATGACGCTGCTGAGCCGATGTTCTATGTGTTTCATAAAGATGGCAAGAAATTGGTGCTCATTACAGACACAGGCTATGTCAGCGACAGGATGAAAGGAATCATATCTAATGCGGACGCCTATGTTTTCGAAAGCAATCATGACGTCCAGATGCTGAGGATGGGAAGATACCCTTGGAGTGTCAAGCGCCGGATTCTGAGCGATTATGGCCATGTCTCGAATGAGGATGCCGCAGTCGCGATGAGTGAGGTGGCAGGAGCTAATACAAAACGGATTTATCTAGCCCATTTAAGCACGGATAACAATATGAAGGACCTTGCAAGGATGTCAGTCGCCCAAACACTGGAAGGCAGGGGCATTCTTGTAGGAGAACAATTCGATTTGATTGATACAGATCCGAAGACTGCGACACCTTTGACAGCAATTTAGCGCGTTTATGGTGATAGTTTTATAGGTAAAGGAGTAGGAGGCATCTACAAGGCCCTCTACTCCTTTTTTAAAACCGCATAGGGGCTTATAATTTAGAAAATATCGTTACTGATAGTATAATAATCTATATAAAAATAACTAACGTATCTATTGGTCGATGAAAGGATTGGTGGACATTGGGTTATTATGATCAGGATTATCAAAGCCGGTATAAACCGCAAAATAGCAGGAAAGGCGGCTTTTTCTGGGCAAGCCTGGCAGGTGCAATCATAGGTGCATTATTGGTGATCTTCTCGATTCCTATATTAGCTAACTTGGATGTGCTGCCATACAAAATTGAACCTCATAACCAAACTGCAGTAACCGACGAAGAGCCCGCCAAAGAAAGTGAAGAGGGCAAAACCACTAAAAAGAATGTATCGATTGATGTATACTCGCAAATTACTGACGCAGTCGACAAGGCTGGAGATGCAGTAGTCGGCATTACGAATATCCAGGAAAGCACGAGCTTCTGGGGACAATCCCAGGAATCAGGCGGAACAGGGTCTGGCGTGGTTTATAAGAAGGAAGGTGACAAGGCGTATATTGTCACAAACCACCATGTCGTGGCGGAAGCTCCGAACTTGAGGTAAGCCTGAGTGATGGCACAAAAATTCCCGCCAGGCTTTTAGGGAGTGATATCTGGACTGATTTGGCCGTGTTGGAGGTACCAGCTGACCAAATTAAAGTTGTAGCTGAATTTGGCAACTCTGACAAGCTGAAACCCGGTGAGCCAGTCATTGCAATCGGCAATCCGCTCGGACTTACTTTTTCAGGATCCGTTACACAGGGGATTATCTCTGGTTTAGAACGGGCAATTCCAGTCGATATCAATCAGGATGGAACTCCCGATTGGCAGGCAGAAGTTTTACAGACAGATGCAGCGATTAACCCCGGAAACAGCGGAGGGGCCTTGATTAATATCGAAGGCCAGGTGATAGGCATTAACTCAATGAAAATCGCCCAGAGTGCTGTCGAAGGAATCGGATTATCCATCCCAATCAATTACGCAGCGCCAATTATTGAGGACCTGGAGAAGACAGGTGAAGTGCAGCGGCCGTTCATGGGAGTAGAATTAGCTTCAGTAAATGAAATTTCAGCCTACCACCAGGAAAACACGTTGAAGCTGCCGAAGGAAATTAACTATGGTGTGGCAGTTAGAGGCGTACAGCCAAATTCACCAGCAGCCCAGGCTGGATTGCAGGAATATGACGTCATTGTCGAGATGGATGGCGAGGAAATCCGCGATGTTGTTGATCTGCGCAAGCATCTTTACAATAAAAAGAAGGTTGGCGATGACATGCAGGTCAAGTATTATCGAAATGGCCAGCTGGAAGAAACTATAATGAAGCTAGGCGGAGAAACATTATAGTGGTTGTGGATAATAACAGGAGGCGAAATGCTTCCTGTTTTTTTGTGCTAAAATGGTCACTGTGGATAAATTTTATAGTGAATTTAAGCAAATGATAACCATATAAAAAAGAAGCTGAAGGGATGAATGTTATGAAGTATTGCTGCAGTGAACATGTAGAATTAGCGCTGGATGAAGTGGTTGATGAGTATGAGGTAGCACCACAATTAACGAAGTTAGAGTCTGTTGATAAGTCGGAGTTTGTCTGTGGATACTGTGGACAACCTGCTGTATATATTGTGGCGAACGAATGATCGCCTACTAAATGTGGATATCGATGTGAATATGTGGATAACTATTGTGGATATCTTGTTTGTAAACTGTTTGTAATCTGTTTGTAAAGTGGGGATGACTGTGAATATCTCAATCGTGACGGTCGGAAAACTAAAAGAAAAATACTTAAAACAAGGGATTGAGGAGTATCTTAAACGACTTGGAAGCTATGCAAAAGTGGAAGTCATCGAAGTACCAGATGAAAAAGCACCGGAGGAATTGAGCGATACAGAAATGGTCCAGGTCAAGCAAAAAGAAGGAGAGCGGATCCTCGCAAAAATCGGCTTAGATACATATGTCATCGCTTTAGCTATTAATGGAAAGCTCAAATCATCAGAAGAACTTGCAGACACACTCGATAAACTAGCCACGTACGGAAAAAGTAAAATCGCTTTCGTTATTGGCGGATCGCTCGGTTTAAGTGATGAAGTATTGAAAAGATCCGATGAGCATCTCTCCTTCTCCAAAATGACATTCCCTCACCAACTAATGCGATTGATCCTCGTTGAGCAAATTTATCGGGCTTACAGGATAAATCGCGGTGAACCGTACCATAAATAGAGGCAAAAAAATTTGAAGATAAGGAGGCATTTTGTCGTTTGAATCATGAAAAAAGAGGGAATTTCCTCTGTATCATCTGGTTCAAGATAAAGTGAGTGGATAAGTGTGAATGTCTTGGACAGATTAACTTCGGAAAAATCGAAATCTAGTTCAATTTTATCAACAGTTCGAGAACGAGAATCAGATTGCTTTACTGTCACTTTTTTAAGTAAAAGTTGAAAAAGTTGCTTTTTCTTTTCTCTGGAAGACTGTTGGAATGCTTCAATGTATTTTTCTAATAAATGCTTAATCAAGTCAGGTTTAATAACCTTTAAGTCAGATGAACTTAGTTGATTGCTAAGTTCATTTTTATTTTGTTCTAATTCACTTTTTTGTTTAGAAACCTTTTGTAATCGATCTTGTAAGATTGTTAAAGGAAACAAACTTTGCTCAAATGCTTCCATATATTTCTCTTGTATGGCATCTGCTTCGTCCAGTTGTAGTTGAATTAAATCTAGTTGTTCTTTTATATCTTTGTTCAATTGAATGTTTTCCTTATTAATGTTATCAATGCTCTTAAGGAAGTATTCTGAATCATGTAGGAACGAGGTTATACGATTTATGATTGAATCTTCGGCCTCGTAAGCTTTAATTGAATTCGTTTTACAAGCAACAGAACCTTTGTTGTGGAAATTCCCACATACATAGTAGCGATGCTTCCGTTTGCTTCCATCTTTAAGTGTATAAGTCGTTATAGATGGTACCATGCCTTGCTCGCATTCCGGACAGCGAAGAATACCGCTTAATAGGAATGGCTCATTAGATTGACGTTGTTTAAATGATTTACTTTGTCTCCTTGCTCGAACAATACTCCAAAGATCATGGGATATAATTGCTTCATGTTTTCCATCCACTAAAATAGGGTTGGGGTTTTTTCCGCGTCTTCGTTTTTTATCCCAGTTTTCAACTTTTAGCCAACGTATTTTTCCAATATAGATATGGTTATCCAATATGGTGGCAATACCATTGATAGAAAAATGTCGATTCCTTTTGGTGCGGTAACCTGCTTTGTTTAGATGGTTAGTTATAGCTTTTAGTCCCTTGCCATCAGCATACAATTGGAAAATATGCTGCACAATTTTAGCCTCATCAGGATTTATAACAAGCTCTTTCTCTACGGAGTCATATCCGAATACTACTCCTCCGTTCCAATTACCTTCTTTCGCTCTTTGTGTCATTCCGAGTTTAACATTTTCAGATAGGGTATTTCTCTCCATCTCAGCAATAGAAGCCATCAATTGAACAACTAATTTCCCAATTGGGGTGGATGTATCAAAGTTCTCTGAGTAAGAGATGAATTTCACATCATACTCATCAAATTTTTCTAGTAATACAAGAGTATCCAACATATTTCGAGAAAGACGAGATATCTTCCAAACAAGGACAGCTTGAAATTTACCCTTATCAACGTCTGAATTAAGCTTTTGCAATGCAGGGCGGCCTTTAATGTCCTTACCACTAATACCTTCATCAACATACTCCTCTGCAATCTGCCAACCATATAAGGAAGCATATTGACGCAAAGTGTGTAATTGTGCAGAAATACTATAGCCTTCACTTGCTTGCTCTTCTGTGCTGACACGACAGTATATTGCAACACTTTTTATTCCATTCATTTTAATCCTCCTTTAACTGTTTATAACAGTATTGGTATTAAAGGAGATAAAAATAACTGACTATTGATTTAATAAGAGGCGTTTCGGAAGTTTGTTTATTACTAGAAGCCATGGAAACAAAGATAGTACTTGAAGTGTAAAAAAGTGTTTGTTAATAATAGGGTATCTAAACTTAACTAAATAAGCTGGTTAATATGTTGATATCAGGTATGCTTAAGAATTATGTTAAAACTAGATATTCATTGGATCTAGAAGATAAAAGAGGCTGGTTACTGTGAATTTTACAAATTTATTGCATAGAAATGATATTGATGGGTTTAAAGAATATTTAAACACACGCGATGTTAATGAAGTTTTTCAGGGGCAAAGTTTTTTATACTGGGCTGTTCACTATAGAAATATTGAATTTACAAAACATTTAGTTCTAAAAGGTGCTGATGTGAATCAATTGGATCGTTTAGGCAGAACTCCTTTAATAATTGCTTGTTATTTTGGCTTTGTTGAGATTGCGTCATTTTTGCTAGAAAACGGAGCAGACATGTCGGGATGTTTAGAAAGAGCAAAAAAGGTTGGGATGAACATGAACATATAGAAATTATTGAATTACTAAAGCAATGGGAATGAAATGTTGAGGTTATATTACTTTATGTATCTTGGTATGAAAAATATTAATTTGTTACCTTACTGACTTTGTGCAAGAGTTCAGAAGCAACGCATAATTTGCGTTGCTTCTTCGCTTTATTAGAAGTATTTCTGGTAAAACTCCTGTCTCAGCCTTCCGCTTAGTTGGGCATATATTCGAGTGGTTTCACTTTTCTCGTGGCCCAAAAGGCTTTGGATAACTTCAACTGGTGCTCCATTATTCAATAAATGGGTGGCATAGCTGTGTCTGAGTTGGTGGGGATGAATTTCCTTATCTATGCCGGCACGCGCTGAGATTTTCTTAATGTAATACCTCATCTGGGCAATACTCATCCTGTGTGGCTGTCTCTCTGTTACAAAAATGGCCGGATCTTTATCCTGGCGGCTATCAATGTATCGTTTAAGCCATAATTCAGCCCGAATATTAAAATACACTTCACGTTCCTTGTCACCCTTTCCCCTTACGATGGCAGAGCGGTTAGACCAATTAATGCAATTGCGATCAAGTGCAGCGATTTCTCCAATTCTGCAGCCAGTAGAAAACATCATTTCGAATAGTGCCTTTTCCATGGGGCTGATACAGGCTTCACGCAAAAGTTCAATCTCCCTTTCTGATAGAAACTTTGGGATTCTCTTGCCGGCTTTAGGTTCCTTGATCTTTGCTGCTGGATTTATGGTTAAATGGCCTTCCTCGTGACACCAGCGAAACAATGACTTCATAAACCGGATTCTATGGGCCAAACTTGAGGGTTTTAAATCTTTGCCTTGAGTAACAAGATATTTCTTCAATCCTTCTGTATTGAAGGTAGCAATAATTGGGTCCTTAAAATAGCTTATGAGCAGCTTTGCCTGAATACCATATGCTTTTAAGGTATATGGTGAGAATCCTTCAATACGTTTATCTGCTTCATAGGACTTCCAAGCAGTTGATAGCAACAAGCCAATCCCTCCCATTTTATTAGGATATCAGAAGGTATTCTTGCCAGTTTTATAGAAATTTAGACTTAGTGAAGAGAAATTTTAAAATATCTTACAAACTTGGTAAATTTAATTAAGTCTTCTAATGAACTAATTTATTGGGAGGTGTTGAAATGGATATGGAGAAGTACAAATTAACATTACTAACAATTATTACACTTATCTTATTGTACATAGCATTTATAATTTCAGACCCAGGCTTCGGAGTTGGATATTAAATGAATAGGTCCTATACAGCTCAGCCAACAAATACTAGAAGCAGCGTTGTTGAAGAAACGAAACAGTTTAGTAAAAGAACGGATCTATAAAATACCTTGGTTTGAACCAATAAGGGGGTAATTAGATGAAAAAGGTTGGATTTATATTAGGTATAGCAATAGTTATTTTAACTGTGTTCATATTTGTAAATAAATTATACTATCCCTCTCTTCCAATAGAGAATTTATCAGCAAAAGAAGCAATTGATAAACTAAAAGAATCGGAAAGTAAAATAGCAGAAATTGCAGTAGAAGGCGATTCTATTTGGTTTATCACAAGTAGTGAGAACAAAGGTATATCGATTGCTGATGAAAATATAAACAAATGGTTGGTTCAAAGGGATGGGAATTTAAAGAAAAAGATGGTGCTGGTCTGTTCTTTGAAAAAGACGGAAGGAGATTAATTGCCACCACTCAAATGTGGACTAGGAATTATGTTCTCGTTAAAATGCCAGGTAATTTTAAAAAATCTTGAGGGGTTTTTAATAAACTATGATAATTTTTGTTGAATTCCTTATTG
>NZ_BAUW01000099.1 GCF_000517385.1 Mesobacillus boroniphilus JCM 21738
GTTGAATCACACTCATCCCCATTAATTTTGATAAATAAAAATAGCACAGAAACATTTAGTCTCATTCCCTAAATTTTCTATATAGAACCCTTACTCTCTGAACAGAAATCCTTGATTTGATGGAAAATAGGCTTATATTTGCGGTTATGACCCAGACTTCGTTGTGTCCTCTCAAGACTCATTCGCATAGTCTAAAACGACGATATTCTACAAAAGGGAGAGAGAAGATGATGGCAGACCAAAAAAAGCCTAACGGGATTCCAAACAGTATCATTGACTTGCTTGTAAACGATTTATTCAAGAAAAACGGAATCAACACGGAAGAAGTCAAAGACCAAATAACTGACGATAAAAAGCAAGCAATCAGAGATTTAGTAGAAGATCTTAGTAAGCAGGTAGATACCTTCCTAAATTCTAATAATACTAAAAAGAACTCTAGCACCGATAAGTAATCCTAATTTAAAACGCTCTTAAAAAAAGGGCGTTTTTTTTTGAAATATTACTAGGCAACTAGTGAATACACACAATCTATACAGCATGCAACTTAATATGATATTCCATACCAAGTAAAAGGGAGTGAAATAAATGGCAAGCAAGAATTACCATGAATTCGGCAAACCTCAGGACTATGGCTACCACGGCGATAAATACGACGATGGGAAACATAAGTCTAAAAAAGAAGAAGAAGCAGACGTAGTACAGGATGGATTCCAGTTTTCAGGGATTGAGCAGGATTCTGACGAACTGATTTGGATCAAGGACTCGTGCAATATTTGTGTCCAGACAACTGACACACAGGCAGCTGTTTCTCTTCAAGTAGGATTGCAATTAGCAATTGCACTAGTCGTAAGCATTACTGTTGGTGATACAGACAGGGGCCGCAAGATTGCACAAGAGATTTCTCAAAAACTAGATTCAGAGCAAACGAACAAGCAAAAAATCATCATTAAAAACTCTAAAGATATTAATGTTACTACTACTGACACAGACTTGGCTGTCAACATCCAGGCATTGCTTCAGGTACTGGTTGCAGTTGTTGTAAAGCTTGACGTATTGTAATTCAAATTTTAAAAAAAGAGGTGAAATTAACATGAGTGAAGATAAAAAGTGGAGAGCATTGGACCACTGTGAAAAAGGGAAAGACAAATGCGATGACGGCGCATCAGTTTTGCAAGACGGTGATCAGTTTATGAAAACTGATCAACAATCATTCGAATGGATTATCATCAAGGATTCTGAGGGTGTAGATGTACAAACAACTGACACTCAAGCTGCTGTCTCCTTACAGTTAGGCCTTCAAGCAGCAATTGCAGCAGTAATCAGCATTACAATCGGGGATACTGATCGCGGAAATGCTGTAGTCCAGGATATCAAACAAGTTATGAAGAATAAGCAAAGAAACACTCAAAAAACAATTGTTGAAAGTTCCAAGAATGTAAAAGTAACTACAACTGACACAGACGTTGCCGTTAATATTCAAGCCCTTCTGCAAATCCTGATTGCTGTAGTCGTTAAATTGGATGTTCTATAATAAGCCATAACGGTTGAGAAGGAGGATAAGGGATGGATAATCAAAGCAGCAAAGATATGGTCGAACAAATGCGCAAGATGAATGAACAGCTCATGGACAACCTGATGAGGCAGCGCGAACAAAAGCGTAACTACAAAAAACTCCAGGACAATTTAAACAATAGTCAGGGGAAAATGAGAGATGAGTTGAAGAAACAATTTTCTTCGGAAAACCTTCAGCCAAACTCTTCTCTCTCCGACATGCTTGATAAATTGTTAAATAATAAATAATCAGCAAAAGCCTGTAAACTTAGATAAGTTTACAGGCTTTTATCATTTTTTCATTATTTCCCTGAATACATAAATTTCAGCATTACATTTGCTGCCAGTCTGCTTGTAATATCACGGAAATCTTTTGATGGATCGATCTCAACAATATCCATGGCTATAACCTTTTCATGCTGGGTGGCCTCAGAAATACTGTTCAATAACTCCCTGCTTGTCAGTCCCCCAGGACCAATTGCAGGACAGCCAGGTGCAAAAGCCTGATCAACTACATCCATATCTACTGATAAATAAATGACATCCACAAGGCTGGACAGCCGTTCAACCGCTCTCCTTACAATTTGAACAATGCCTTCTGACTCAATGTCTGCCATCGTGTAAACAGCAATACCGTTCGCTTTTGTATAATCATGATATTTTTTAGCATTGGCGAAGTCCCTGATACCTACTTGGACGAGGTGCTCTCCCTGAATAAAACCACCTTCCAGCAAACTTCGGAAAGGGGTTCCGTTCGTCCTTCCCCCATTCTCCAAATTTCGCACATCATGGTGGGCATCCCACTGGATGATCCCTATTCTCCCATATTTTTCTTGAAAGGCTCTTATGGATGGATAGCTCACTCCGTGGTCGCCTCCTAAAAGGATATAGCGGCCACAAACATCCTGATCCAGCATTTCTCTTACACTTATAAACATTCGTTCTATACTTTCATCCGTACTTGTTGGATGTGTGATTACATCTCCGAAATCGATAATTTTTACATCCTCGTAGCCTTTGTTCTGTTCCCCTGAGTAAGTAGAATAACTGCTCAGGCAAGCCCTGATTGTTTTTGGAGCCTCGGCTGCCTGGGAAAATGAAATGGATGTCTTAGAAAAAGGCAGGCCGATCAATCCAATTTCTCCTTTTGCCCCATCGGTAAATGGGACAATACATTCATTGACCTTTGTTACAAACTGGTCTTTAAAGATTGCAGGTTTACCTGGATCTAGATAACTGAAATTTTCCAAACGGCATCCTCTCCCATATGATTTGTCCAGAAACATACACGCTTTTCGCATGATTCACACCGTAATGGTAAGGGATGTATTTGTAATTTTGCACATCCCATACGACGAAGTCTGCTTGCCTGCCGACATCAAGTGTTCCAGCTAGTTCACCTTTGCCAATTGCATGTGCTGCATTAATGGTTACTGCATTCCAGATCTCTTCCGATGTCATTTTTAATTTCAATGCTGCCAGGGACATAATCAATTGTAAATTCTCAGTTACACAGCTTCCAGGATTAAAGTCTGTTGCCAGGGCTACAGCTGCTCCATCATCAATCATTTTCCTTGCTCTTGCATAATGTTCTTTTCCTAAATAGAAGGTCGTCCCTGGAAGCAGGACGGCAACTGTTTCACTCTCACTTAGCATTCTGATTCCTTCATCTGAAGCTGCAACTAAATGGTCGGCGCTTGCAGCTCCCAGGGAGGACGCCAATTCTGCTCCTCCAAGGGGATCTATTTCATCAGCATGGATTTTCAAACCAAAACCATTTTCCTTTGCTCTTTGTAAAAATAACCTCGACTGTTCAATTGAAAATACACCTGTTTCGCAGAAAATATCCGCAAAATCGGCCAGATTCTTTTCTTTGATCTCTTCAAGCAAACCCATCATATCCTGTAAGAATTCGTTTTCTTTTCCATTGTAGGATGGCGGGATTGCGTGCGGGCCTAGGAAAGTGGATACGATGGAAACAGGATACTTTTCATTTAATTGCTTCACGACTCTGAGCTGCTTAAGTTCCGTTTCTCTTTCCAGTCCATATCCACTCTTTGCCTCGATGGTTGTTGTACCATGTGAAACCATTCTTTCCAAATGGAAGCTCGCCTTATCGAAGAGTTCTTGCAATGTAGCATTTTTCGTTGCTTCTACAGTAGATAAAATGCCCCCACCTCTTGCAAGTATTTCAAGGTATGGAACTCCCTCCTGTTTTAGCGCCAATTCATGCTCCCGGGTACCGCCGAATACTAAATGGGTATGAGGATCTACCAAACCCGGTGATACAACCTTCTCTTCTGCGTCGAGTTTTACTTTGGCATTGAAGGATTTCGCTTCTGCATCCGATCCAATCCATGTTACTTTGCCATCACTAACTGCAAAGGCTGCCGACTCCTTTACAGTCAACTGCTTCATTTCTTCACCTTTTAAAGATTTTCCTGTATATGCAGGCAGAATAAGCTGCCCAATATTATGTACTAACAAATCAAAGTCCAAATGAACCATCCTTTCTTCTTAATGACTTTATTACAACATTGGTATGTCAACGCCCTTTTCCTTAGCAACCTCTATCGCTTTATCGTACCCTGCATCCGCATGGCGAACGATTCCCATACCTGGATCAGTTGTCAGAACCCTTCTCAATCTTTCTTCCGCCAGGTCAGTCCCATCAGCCACCGCAACCATTCCTGCATGGAGAGAATAGCCCATTCCTACGCCGCCGCCGTGGTGTACGGATATCCATGAACCGCCAGCAGCAACATTGATAAGTGCATTAAGGATTGCCCAGTCACCAACAGCGTCACTCCCATCCTTCATAGCCTCTGTTTCACGATTCGGCGAAGCAACTGATCCACAATCCAGATGGTCCCGCCCAATGACAATAGGGGCTTTCAACTCTCCTTTTCGGACTAATTCATTGATTGCCAATCCCATTTTTACCCGCTCACCATAGCCAAGCCAGCAAATTCTGGCAGGCAGACCCTGGAACTCTATTTTTTGCTGAGCCATATCAATCCAGCGCTGCAGTGGCTCATTGTCCGGGAATAGCTCCTTAATGAGTCGATCTGTACGGTAAATGTCCTCAGGATCTCCGGACAATGCAGCCCAGCGGAATGGTCCCTTTCCTTCGCAAAAAGAGGTCGGATAAACGCAGGAACAAACCCTGGAAAATCAAATGCATGCTCTTCACCATGATCTTTGGCAACCTGGCGTATGTTGTTTCCATAATCAAATGTGACCGCTCCTTTCCGCTGGAATTCAAGCATAGCCGCAACGTGCTTAGTCATAGAAAAAGAAGATTGTTTAATATACTCTTGCGGATTTTCCTTTCGGAGTTTTTCGGCTTCCTCGAGAGTATAGCCTACAGGAATGTATCCGTTTAAAGGATCGTGAGCAGAAGTCTGGTCCGTAACAATGTCTACCTTGAAATTGCGTTGCAGTAAGTCATAATGTACCTCTGCAGCATTCCCAATCAATCCAATTGATAAAGCTTCCCCTTTATTCCTCGCATCCGTTGCCCATGTAATCGCTTCTTCTAATGATTCCGTCATTTTATCGCAATACCGGGTATCAATCCGCTTTTGGATACGGTTAGGATCGATTTCAACAGCGATACATACGCCGCCGTTCATCGTGACTGCGAGCGGCTGGGCACCTCCCATTCCTCCAAGTCCTGCTGTTAATGTGATCGTATTTCTTAGCGAGCCGCTGAAATGCTGTCTTGCTACCTCTGCGAATGTTTCATACGTTCCCTGCAAAATACCTTGTGTACCAATATAGATCCAGCTTCCTGCCGTCATTTGCCCATACATCATCAATCCTTTTTGATCAAGCTCATGGAAGTGTTCCCAATTTGCCCATTTAGGCACCAGTACCGAATTGGATAACAAAACTCTCGGAGCAGCTATATGAGTTTTAAATACCGCGACTGGTTTGCCGGATTGGATCAGCAGGGTTTCATCGTTTTCCAGGCGGCGCAGAGTATTCACTATCGCTTCGAATGATTCCCAATTCCTTGCAGCTTTCCCAATTCCGCCATAGACTACCAAGTCTTCCGGCTTCTCCGCTACTTCAGGGTCCAGGTTATTATAAAGCATTCTCAAAGCGGCTTCCTGTTCCCACCCTTTACACTCAAGCTCCAGTCCTTTTTTGGCACGGATCTCTTTGGAAGATTCTATTTTCATGTTAATACACTCCCTTATTCTATTTTAATTTTACTCTCTTAAAATTGGTCTGATAATCTCGCCTTCAGAGTTTTACAAAATAAAATGTCCGTAACAGGTTGATTCAGATGATAGTATGCTACTTATTGTCTGAACATTCCGGCCTCTAATTTTCATATTAGAAACCATTTTATACCATATTTATTTCCCTTTGCCTAATAGCTGTCCATTGCCTATTATTTTTTTTAAACCACTCTGTAAGTCTTTCAATATCTTCAGAAAAGATTCTATCCTCGGTGATAGAAGGAACTATATTTCTCGCATCCTCGTAAAAGTTCTTTGTTTGAGGTGACATTTTATCTATTCCACGATATTGGACAGCCTGGAGTGCGCATATACACTCAATCGCCAACACTCTCCTCGCATTTTGTATAATGCTGTACGCGTGCCTGGAGCTATCGTTCCCATGCTGACATGGTCTTCCTGATTTGCCGACGAAGGAATTGAATCAACACTAGCCGGATGGGCAAGTGTTTTATTCTCTGAAACTAGCGAGGCCGCACTGTATTGGAGGATCATGGCTCCTGATTGCAGACCTGGCTGGGGGCTTAAAAATGGAGGTAGATCATTTAATTGCGGATTTACCAAACGTTCGATCCGTCTTTCGGAAATACTTGCAAATTCCGCAACTGCGATTTTCATAAAGTCCATTGCAATTGCTATTGGCTGTCCGTGGAAATTCCCGCCTGAAATGACTAGATTCCCATCATCAAAAATTAAGGGATTGTCTGTAGCGGCATTCATTTCTATTTCTAATTTTTCTTTAACATAATCAAGGGCCTGCCAGGAAGCGCCATGAACCTGGGGAATGCATCTCAACGAGTAGGCATCCTGCACTCGCTTTTCTCCCTGTTTCGTCGTAAGCTTGCTCCCTTCCAGTAATCTGCGCATCCTTTCGGCAACATCTATCTGTTGTTTATAGCCCCTGGCTTCATGTATTGATGGATGAAATGCATCAATAACACCTTCCAGTCCCTCCATTGTCATAGCGGCAATCCATTCACTTTGCAGTGCCAGCTCATTCGCTTCTATCCAGTTAACTACACCCATTGCTGTCATTGCCTGGGTACCGTTGATGAGAGCTAAGCCTTCTTTAGCCTGCAATGAGATTGGTTTCAAACCTTCTTCTTTATATGCCTCCGCTGTAGGGCAAACCCTTCCCTTGTAAAAAACTTTACCTTCTCCTATCAAGACTAGCGCAAGATGCGAAAGAGGTGCAAGATCACCTGAAGCCCCGAGAGATCCCTGCTGAGGGACAACTGGATGGATATGATTATTCAGCAATTCCGCCAGCCGTTCCGCAATCAATGGCCTTATACCGGAAAAACCTTTCAATAGAGCATTTAATCGCAACAACACCATGGCCCTTGAAACGATTTCAGGGAAAGGGTCTCCTACTCCACAAGCGTGGGAACGAATCAGGTTCAGCTGTAGTGCATTAACATCCTGCTCATCAATGATTACATCGCTGAACTTACCAAAGCCTGTATTTATTCCATAAATCGTACGCTTATCTTCAACAATTCTATCTACTGCTTCCCTGCTCTTTTGAACATTCTGCATGCTTTCCGGACTGATTGCTACAGTTTCTTCATACAAGCATACACGCTTCACTTGTTGAAGATTCAACGATGCCCCGGTTAATACCACCATATCACTTTCCTCCTAAAGAAATAATTAATATAAAAAGGAGGCGACAATGGCATATTTATGCCATCATCGCCTCCTTCTGACTTTTGACTATAGGCAATGCAAAACTATATATGATTAATGCCTAAACCAACTGTTTCATGCTCAGAGCCTTTTATTGGAGCTCCAATTGTGCCGTAAAATGCTACTGCGATCCATTCTCCTTCGCCATCTGCTGAGAAAGGCTTTCCCCGGACAATAGCAAACCGAAGGCCAACTGTCCTGCTCATATCGCCAATGGCTAGATGTCCTCTTGTTACACCTTCCATTCCTTCCATGATTGCATGATAAAGTGCATGTGTTTCGCGATACAAACCAGAGTGTATAAGCCATTTCGCTTTGCAGCCGTTTCAACTGCAGAAATGACTTTTTGCATATTCATAGAGCCAACCTGACCGAGACAATATTTGATGTTATCTAAAGCAGGGCTTAATAACTCCAATTCATTTTCTGACAAGGTCGCCAGCAGGATCGCTGCCTTCCCTATTGCAATATTTTGGCTCATGATTTACCCCGATTTCAGAATTTTTACTATTGACTAATAACTAATCTAATTTTATGTGGCTTACTGCTTATCTGTCAACCATATATGGGAAATTTTAGTATATTATCATAGTAATACACTGCTAAACTAAAGGGATTTATTAAAAAGGTCAATAAAAAAACGCCATAAAGGCGTCTTTCATTTCTCATTATTAGACTTCAATTGATACAGCAAGTTTGAATAAAAAACTGTAAATCAAGTTGAAAGCCTGTCCAATCGTAAGTTCTTCATCGTACCCTTCGAGATTATTCAATGCAAAATTAAGACTCCAGACCCCTTCGTTTCCATCAAACATTAAATCGTACGTTACACCTTCACCCTCAAGATTCTCGCTAAAAAATTGCCTGATTTTTGAATCCTGTTTTTTTTTAAGTTTCAAACCAAGCATAACGTCATAATTACCAAACACATCATCTTTTTCAAATGATACCGCATCAGCACCAACTATTTCCCACCATTGTGACTCTATGTACAAAAATTCATTTTTATGTTTATCAAAATAATTTATCTTCTCTCCAAGGAAGTCATCATCTTCACGGGCAAGAAACTCCTCTGTTTCCTTATCTCCCCTTTCGATATACGCGTCTTTAAATCGATTTTCAGATGGCATTTCAAAGATTGAAATCGAGCCCTGATCGATTAAATTATGTTTAATTGCATACTCTTTTTCCTCTCGAAAAAGTTCAACGCTGTCTTGGTTTTCACTAAGCTTTTTTTGAATATAATGCTCCATTTCTTTTTTTAACACTTCGCTGACCTCCACTTAATAACAGTAACTTTATTTTGCACTTTAATTTTGAATCTAAAATATACAAATAGCAAATTTCACACTGCTTCTTTTTGATAAGAATTTTTTCTAAGTAGTTATTTCCCCATACGGAAACGGCTTTTCCCCATATGATGTAATAGACCAATTAATATGAAAAGAAGGAGAGTCCGATATGTTTACTGACCATGAACATTATGAGCATAATTGTAAATGCAGCAAATGCAAAAGGAAAAAAGAACGCAAATATTTCAAGCATATGGAGAGCAGCGATTGCTTCCAGAAAGAAAGCTCTGACTGGAAACACGAAAAGCATAAGGGCGATAAGCGACACGATCACCACGAAAGCTCAGACTGGAAGCACAAAAAGCATAAGGATCATGAGTGGCACGATCACCACGAGAGCGATGACTGGAAATACCAAAAGCATAAGGACCATAATTGGCACGAATATGACGAATCGGGTAATTTGGATTACTATAAAAAAGCAGATAATGGCTGTGTTTGTGATAAAGTAAAAGAAATCAATTTAGCACAGAAAAAAGTAGCAGGAAAGAAACAGGACTGTGAAATCAGCTGTGAACGATCCATTAAAGAACTGTTGGGTAATTGTAAACACTCTAAGTTTGATACTATCCCATTTAAACTGCTCTGTGGTTGTATAGGTGAATGCGAGACCTTTGTAGGAACAGGGGTCGTTAATATTGATGGGTGTTTTTTTGATATCCGCTCCAGCTTTTTCAGGGTTGTTGATTTCGTAAAAGGTTCAGATTGCTGTGTGATTCTTGAGTTATTATGTCCAGAGCGTTGTGAAGGAAATCACGGTATTAGCGGATTTGTCCGTACCGGCGCATGCTTTGAAGTTGACTTAAATGATTTTACTGGTATTACATGCTTCCCTCCTGTTACAGCAAAAAAAATGGACCCGAAAAGACTTTTAAACGGCGGAAATAAAAAGAAATCCCGATATTAGACTATTTCTCTAGTTTGATGAATAAAAATTATAGACATATACCTCATTTCCCTTTTGATTCGGAAATGGGGTTTTGGCTGTTCCCCTCTATTCTATCCTCTTAGAATTCGTATATATAAAATATGTGTTTGTCCTCTATCATATGTCTATTCATTATTTTGGTGGTCGCATATAAAAATAGTAAGCAAAAAGAAAGAAACTAGAAATCTCTTGTTTCTAATCCTTTTGCAAAAAATAAGGAGTGAAAATAATGAAGAGAAACACAGGATGCAATTCTTATGGGTGTCCCCCACAGCCAAATTGTGACCAGGCAGAAACTTTCAGGGTAGACTGCAGTAACAATTCTTATCCACCAGATGGAAAACATTTAAAATACCCGGTTGTCGATGTACCAGTGCCATTAGCGGAAGTAGAAATCCAGGCTGAAGTAGAGGCAGATATCCAGCTTCCAACAGCAGCAAGAGAAATTAAACATATGCGCAGGAATGTTTCTTTGAAGCAATGCAAAGCCATTCGTTCAAAGATGGACCCTCATATGGTGAAGCTTTACATCACTGGAGTCGTCCACAAAAACATTCAATATGTTGAAAGCTGCAGTGGCAATGTAAAAGACTATAGCGTCGATGTTCCTTTTAATTGTAATCAGGCTGTATATGTAAAGAACTATCCTGACCATGAACACTTTAGTCAGAAGAACACAGTTTATGAAAGAAGATACACTGATAAACATGGCATGGGAGCAGATAACTGCACTTCCGGTGCTTACACATACGAATATTACAATCAACCTATTGATTGCAAGCTACTATTCTCTTTTGTAAACGACTTGGATCTTTACAAGGATCACGATGCCTGGGGCAGATTCAAGCGGATTACAGAAAAAATGGAAGTCGGCTTGTTTATCAAATTGCTTCAGGAGCAGCAGGTTGCGTTGCCATCTAAGTATGAAAAAGATGACGCCTCTTGTTCCTACAAGGAAGAATACAAGGGCCCGAAAAGTATGCAATCAAGAATCTACGACATGATGAGAGACTAAAACTAAGACAGGGTGTCTCTATGCGAGGCACCCTGTCTATCATGCATGTGAAACTAAATCTCTTAAATCTACGCACTGTCTTTGGTAGATGTCAATTTCCATGGTTGCTGATCCCTGGATTAACAGTTTCTCATTTTCTAGAAGTTGCTCATTCCAAATGCAGCTAAGGTTGGTTAACTGAAAATCAAGTTTATCCACTAATCTCTCACTGAATTCCCTGTGAAAAGTTGGATCATTGCCATCAGTCTCAGTGAACATATATTCCTTGCTTTTATTGCAGGACAATTCTGGAGGAAGAATCCACTCAACCTTAACAATTTTGCTCCAAGGAACATGGATTTTTAATGAATGCAGTGTTCCTGTCCCATGATTATCTCCTTTTTCTACATATTCTAAATCCAAAAGTAAGATACCTTTTGAGAAAAAATTTGTAGTCGGAAGTATAATATCCATATCAATTGAATGGATGGACCATTCAACATTAGTTACAGACGCTATGGGTTTGATTAAATTAAATACATCAAATATATCCACCTCTAAATTTACATTGGCTAAATTGACGGGGAGTTTTACCTTGATAATCTGAGTTCTTTCTCCCGGTCTGCTATGGAATCTCTCCAGTGATTCTAGTGGATTATGAGAACCATCACTTTCTTCTGGGCTTTCGATTTCATCAGGTATCTCATTCGTTGATCGGTGCAATGGGTATTGATATGACTTCCTGTTCAACTGATCTTTTTCATTGTCAATTTTTCGATCCGAACTTTCTTTCTTTGTGTAATATTGTTCAGAGCTTTCATCATTTCGGAAAAAAATGTTGGGAACTCTCTTCTATAATAAACGATTCTTCGGTGCTTTCTTCAGCATAATAAAATTTTTCGGAGCTTTCATCCTTGCTTAGGCTATATTCTGAGCTTTTTTCATTTAAAAAGGCATCTATTAAATCTTCTTTAACATTGCTGCCAACAAACTTTTCTTCAAATTCCAATTCTTTAGATTCATTTGGTTCATCCTCAGGTTCTGCTCGGAATAATTGTTTTTTGTGAGCAGTATGCTTCATATACACTCCGTCTACCTTAGGAGGCTGAAAAATCAACGGCTTTGCGACATTTTTTTTTGCGTCTTTCTTGAGATTGAACAGGGTTTTGAGCTTTTGGAGATACAGGGTTGGCTCTGATTCCTGTCCAGCCGCCTCGAAATGGAGGAAATTCAGGTGGCATCTTTTCTAACCCTCCTTCCTGCTTTTTTCAAGTATAAAAGGGGGATATACTATTGATGTCCTAGTATAATCCCCCACCTTTTTTACTGATATATTATTCAGACTCGTCATAGTAAGAATGATCGTTTGTAGCAGAAGATACACGAATTTGTTGGTTTTGCAGGACTCTGACTGTAAAGTCGATAACCATTTTCTCTTCAATTGTATTAAAGTACCCCTCATCAATCGGTGATGCCGTTGGAAGTGGCTGTCGATCTATCGCCTCATCCCATTCGATTATTTGGCTTGATACCAATTCACAGAAAGGCAATTCATTATAGAATTGAGTACTTTCCTGATGGAATTGGGATAAATCACTTGTAAGCAGCTCATCCTTCTCAGGGTACCCTGTTGATAATGGCTTTGACACGAAGAAGTCAAATTCCTTTCGATTGTTCATATTCGGCTGAACAGGTTTTGATAAATACTCCCTTATATCTGTAACCAGCTGAAAAGGAATATCAACAGTATATGAGTGAAGATCGGAAGCTACTGTAGATGATGTTGTTTCCTGGATCTCCATGCTAGGGCTTGCATATTGGATATTTTTCCTAACAAATCCCTTAATGAATAATTTGCTTGTCGGCAGCAGTAATCTGCACTGTGTTAATTTTAATCTTTTCTTGATATCCTTGATTTCCAACACTGGCTCCGGGAAATGAATCTTCGTGTCAACATTGGCCTGAAGACATAGCTCTGCAAGAACTACCGGCACTTTTGTCACCATCTTCCCCAGACTGACATGTGGATGGTGGTGGTGTGGTTTGCATTCAAAATGATCCTTAGACGGTGCACACTCAAAGTCAGCTTTCTTTTTATCTGATTCAAACATATTAAGGCTCCTCCTTATAACTTCTTAGAGTGAAGATGTTTTATCCTATGCATCATGATTATTTGGGTCTAGGCGTATGCCCGTAGGCATTAGCAGGTTTGAGGCAAGTACCACCTTCAGCCTATATCTCACTTGCACTGTACTTGCTTCTAAGTTCATTGAAAATTTTTCGTGATTTTTTTTTGCTTCTACTGGTATGGCAAATCCGAAAGTTCATGAGTATGTATAGAATAAACAAAAAGGAAAAAAGCATGCCATTACCGGAATGAACCGGCTTGAGCCATGCTTTTTCATTGTTTAGGAAACTATAAAATTT
>NZ_BAUW01000098.1 GCF_000517385.1 Mesobacillus boroniphilus JCM 21738
CATGGTTATTAAGACAGGTTTTAAGGATAAGCGTGAAAAGTAGTCAGAAGCTGATTCAACTTCTGACAGGTTTGGAGGAAGAGCGGGAGAAGCTGTCCGAACCTGGTGCACCTTTGGACAGGTTTAAAGGAAAAGCAAGAAAAGTAGTCCGAACCTGGTGCCACTTCGGACAAAATGAAGAGGAAGAGCTGGAGATTTGTCTGAACCTGCTACGGATTTACCTGTAACAAACAATTATTTGGTTTATTATGGTAAAATAACTATTTTTATAGTGAATCTTAAAAAGTTAAGGCTTTCGACTCATGTAAAAAACTATCAAACAACACTTTATCCCTATTTAGAATATACTGAATATTTTATATTATTTAGTAAATAGAAATATTCTAATAGGGAGTGGATATTGTGTTAAAAGTCCTTTCAACTTCAGCGCTTTCTCTTGTATTAGCAGGGAGTGCAGTGTTTGCAGGAATCAGCCCAACTGATTCTGCTGTTAAACCACAAAGTAAATATGAATTAAGCCTTGCGCACCATGTAGGGGCTGCTCCAGAACTGGTAGATAAAGCAAAGGAATTAGGAATTGATTTTTCTAAGGTTGATCCTGCTGAAAAGGCTGCCCAAAATGGAGCTAAATTCCAGCAGCCTGGTGATAATCATGTCGCTTACAAGGAAGCAACAGGCGATGTTCCAGTGCTTGTATTGCTGGCTAAATATCCTGATGGCGATGAGCCGATTGGGGACATGCCTGGACAAGTACCTGCGAAATATTATGAGGATCTGATTTTCGGTACTGAGTACAATCCTTATGAGTTGGAGCAGTTCAAGCAATATGATGGTCCAGACGTACCGAAGAATCGTACGATGCAAAATGCTTATAAGGAATCAAGCTACGGAAAAGTCAACTTGGTTCGCAAAGAAAATACTGATTTCGCTTGGGTAGAGATGCCTAGAGGTGCTTCATACTATTTGGATCAGGAAGGTAAATACGCTGAAAGCGGTAAATACGTTCTTGGAAATGAAAACGGTGATGCACATACTGGTGAATTCATTCGTGACCTTTTAAAGGCAGCGGACGATCAGGTTGATTTCTCACAGTATGCAGAAAATGGTGAAGTGCCGAATATCTTCGTGGTACACGAAGGAACAGGAGCAGAATTCAGCCGTGACCCTGCGCAATTCTGGTCTCACAAGTGGAGCCTGCTAAGTGCCCTATTCTATGGTAAGTACTATGAAACTGGGAAGCCTGCTCCACAGCATGAGGGTATCAGCCAGTCAGCATGGATTGACAGAACGATTAAAGAAGACATGACTTACGATGGCGTATTCGTAAACAACTACAACATCCAGCCTGGTATCGGCGGAAACGTAGCTGGTTTTGACGCTGCAACAAAGACATATAAAGAAGAAGCAAAAACTGGTCCTTTCCCAGCTCAAACTGGAGTATATGCACACGAATTTGGACATGCTTTAGGTCTTCCAGATTTCTATGACACTGTTTATACATCAGAAGGTGTTGGTAACTATTCAATGATGGCAGGCGGATCTTGGATGCGCTATCCAGATGCACCTGTGTATGGCGGAAACTCTCCAACACACTTTGATCCGTTCTCAAAGATTTTCCTTGGATGGGTAAATCCTGTCGAAGTTAAGCCAGAGGATGGAGTTCAAACAATCACATTGCCTCCGGTTAACAAAGCAAACGCAGACAACGCGATTGTGAAGATGGAGGTTCCAGGATCAAATGGAACAGAATACTTCCTGTTCGAAAACGTCCAGCAGGATGGATTTAACCAGGCTTAATCCGCCAGGGAAAAGACTCTAAAGGGTTACTTGCTTGGCATGTAGATGAAAATGTCATCAATCTTTACCAAACTGCCGGCTTCCGTCCAAACAACGTTGAAAACTGGATGAACAAGCGCTTCCAGTTCAACCAGTCACAGACTGCTAGCAACGGAGAAGTTGTAACCCACTACGGATTATCTGTCCTTCAGTCAGACGGACTTTATGAGCTAGAGAAAAACTTGAACCGCGGTAATGCAGGTGACTTCTTCAAGACTGGGAGCAAAATCACTCCAGTTAGCGGGAATGTTCACACAGGTTCTTACTACTTCTGGAAAGGATTTAGCGATACACCAGCTGACTCTGGAATTCACGTAACGGATATCAAGGAAAATGCAGATGGTTCAATCACAGCTAAGTTCTTCTATAACTTTAATTCTAGTGTGAAGTAAATACGAAAAAACTGAGCCGGATTAATTCCGGCTCAGTTTTTTTTCATTTTTAAAAGGAACAAAAACATCCAAATGACCAGGAAGGACTCTGGCATTGAAAGGCAAAGGCTCGCCTTCTTCCCCGTCGATATTGACCACATGCTGTTTCTCAGAGGTTACTTTAAGGAAGGAGGTCCGAATATATTCTACCTCTTCACTTTCCTTCAATTCCCCTTTCAGAAGCGATGGAATCAATGCTGCGATTTTCGGGACAGACATTTTTTTAATAATGAAAGCATGGAGCTTTCCGTCATTTACGCTTGCTTCAGGAGCAAGGGCTTCGAAGCCGCCAACAGAATTCGTGAGCGCGGCGATCACCAAAAATGTATGGCCCTCCCATCTGCCGTTTTCGTGTTCAACACATATATCAATAGCCTCTCCACTTAAGAAAGATTTTGCTCCCTCCATAAAATAGGCCAGTGAACCAAGTCTCGTTTTCAGTTCAGGGCTTACACTGTAAGAAGCTTCTGCAATCGCTCCTACTGCTATAACATTGGCGAAATAATGCTTATTGATTTTACCAATATCAACAGACTGGAGGTTTTGCTCATCCAGAATCGAAATAGCTTCATGGGGATCCAGGGGAATATTTAGTGCCCTGGCAAAATCATTGACCGTACCAAGTGGGATGATGCCGAGAGCAGGTCGATGGGCTTGTTCAGCCACTCCATTTATGGCCTCGTTGATTGTCCCGTCACCTCCCATGGCAATGACCGCATCGTATAAAGCAATGCATGCTTCGGTAGCAAATGCAGCAGCATCTCCTTCTTTTTCGGTTCTTCGAATATCTATATCATCGTATTTCTCCCGTAAGGTTTCCTCTATTTTTTCAGCATATTCAGTAGCTTTTTCTTTTCCTGATGATGGATTCAAAATAATCATGGCTTTCATCCACGATAACCTCCCAAAAAATCTAATCTCAATAACAAATATATAGTAACCCTATTATTTACCTTTAAATGAATGACTATAAACCGCGTTCACTGGTGTAAAAATCGCCCATATATTCAAAAAGAAAAACAAAGAAAAACGGCGATTCAGTAAGAAATACTATGATTTGCCATCAATTTTGGATTAAATTGAGTAAAAAGAGTCATTTTTGGCTTCCTTTTCATGTTTACAAGTAGAATGTGGGAGGAGTATGATTACAACAGTTTCAGATTTCTGAACAAAATTAAATGAGTTTCATATTTCTAAATCGCTGAATCCGATAGGAGCGGGGGAACCAACTTTGTGGATGCAATCCACTTGGGGTGAGGCCTAATAATAGGCGGGGCTATTCTGAGCCTAATCCGACAGCTAACTCCGTAAGCGTTGCAGAAGAGGAAGATGAAGCTTGTGTGACAGGTATGTACAAAAGTCCACAAGGCCGCTATCTTTTAGCCTCTGGGGGCTTTTTTGTTTTGCTGTATTTTAGATACGTCGACTATTTTAAAATTCCAGTAATCATAAGTCCCTGCAAAGAAATATTAGACGCATAATTCCTCATACTAAGGAAAGAAGGAAGACCTTGAAGCGTTTGATAATGACTGGTAAAATATTCGGTGCATTTTATTAGGTTGTCTTTCCAGGGACAGCAGTTTAAAATACTATAAATTACAATGTTTGCGGGCCCGGATTGGTCTGTTTACACTGGCAGTCGCAGTTACGGAAAAAAAGAAAAGTAGACCAGCTGGAAAAGTGATGATTGGGTAGGAGGATGTTTTTTTATGGCAAAACAATACGCAGTAATCGGCATGGGCCGTTTTGGTTCAAGTGTGGCGACGACTTTATATAATGAAGGAGTCGAAGTGCTGGCGATTGATAAGAATGAACAATATATCGAGGACTACAAAGAACATGTCACCCATGCAGTAATAGGTGACTCAACGGACGAGCAAGCCTTGAAGGCAGTTGGGATCAGGAACTTTGATACGGTCATTGTAGCAATAGGGGATGATATCCAGGCTAGTATCCTCACAGTTCTTATTTTAAAAGAGATGGGAGTTTCAAATGTCGTTGCTAAGGCTCTTAACAAACACCATGCACAAGTATTGTTCAAGGTTGGCGCAGACAAAGTCATTTTCCCGGAGAGGGATATGGGAGAGAGAGTCGCCCACCAGCTGATGGCATCACCGAATGTATTGAACTTTATCGAGCTTTCCGATGATTACAGTATTGAGGAAATCAAGCTTCCGATGAGCATGGCTGGAAAAAACTTGATTGAAATCAACCTGCGTGCCAAATACAATATAACAGTAATTGGAGTGAAAACTGCCAACAAGGTCGACATCTCTCCAGATCCGGAAAAAACGCTGAGAGCAGAGGATATCTTGATTGTCCTTGGCGAAAACGGTGACTTGACCAGGTTCACCAAAATTAAATAAGGCTATGGAAGCGGGCTTAAATGACAGCCTGCTTTTTTTCTACCCTCTATTATTTAGAAAATTAACAAAAGATAGACTTTGCCTATAATCGTAAACAAAAAATCGCTATGGTCGATGAAATACATATAAATTTATAAAAGGGAGCAGGACATCTACATGAAACGAATTATGAATATGCTTGTGATTCTATTTTTACTGATAGGCAGCCTTGCTGGGTGTGCAAACTCGGCGCTGAAGGCGAAAGAAAGGGTTAAAATCGGCATTATGTTGTCTGACGTCGGACTTGGAGACCAATCTTTCAGTGATGCGGCTTTTGCCGGACTGGCAAAAGCGAGAGAAGAACTCGATATTATTTTTGATTACAGAGAGCTTCAGTCTGTAGGCACGTATGAAAAAGGGTTCACGGAGCTTGTCGAAGATGGAAATGATATCGTCATTGGATTGGGTTTCATGGTCCTTGAGGATCTTGAGAAGGTGGCAAAAAAATATCCGGAACAGCAATTTATCCTGGTTGATTCAGTATCTGAACTGGATAATATCACATCGATTACTTTTAAAGAAGAACAGGGCAGCTTCCTGGCGGGGGCAGTAGCCGGAATGGCTTCAAAGTCAAACATCGTCGGATTTGTTGGCGGAGCGGATGTTCCGCTGATTCACAAATTTAAAGTTGGTTTTGAACAAGGAGTAAAGGCTGTGAATCCGGTAGCAGAGGTTAAGGCTGCATACGCGAATGATTTTGGCAATGCAGAGCTTGGAGGAAAGATTGCTTCAGGAATGATTGATGAAGGTGCGGATGTTCTTTATGCTGCGGCAGGTTTTACCGGTGTCGGTGTATTGAAGGAAGCTCAATCCAAGAAAAAGTTTGCAATTGGTGTGGATAGTGACCAGTATTTTTTTGCTGAAAAAGCCATCATTACCTCGATGCTGAAAAATGTCGATGTCGCGCTTTATGAAACAGTTAAGGAGTTCAAGGCGGAAGATCAGCTTGAAGGAAAGCAAATCGAATTAGGCATAAATGAAAAAGGTGTCGGGCTTGCCCCAATCAGGGTGATCAAGCTGACTCCAGAACAGGAAAAAAGACTGGAAGACCTGGAATCTAAACTATCAAATAACGAGCTTTCAATAAAGCTAGATTAATAAGTTGCAACTGGGGGAGCCAACATGACAATTAAAAAGAAATTACTGCTTAACTTATTGCTCGCGATTGGGTTATCGATCGTGATGATCTCATTTATTATCTATAGAATGCTGATGGTCCAGGCATCGAATCAGGATTACGTACAGGTACTGCTGACAGTACAGAACCTTCAGTCTGAGACATCTGCAACCAAGCAATCGCTTAGCAATTTCTCATTCAACCCAACCGAAGGGAACAGGCAGGATGCTCTGACGAAAATGGAGAAGACCTCGCAAATTTTTACGCAGGCGAAAGGTTTGATTCAGCAAGAAGATAGCCAAAAAGTTTTGAGCAAGGCTCATGAAAAGTTCACTGCCCTGGAAAGTGAAGCTAACAAAGCGCTTGATGAGAAAAACAGTGCGGAAGTGAAGCGCCAGTCACTGCGCAGTGAAGGAGTCCTGAATGATCTTCACCTGCTGAATATACAGGTTAATGAATATTACGATTTCCTGCAGGAGGATTTAAAAAATCAGATCCAATTCATTATATTGTCGGCAATCATAGGCAGCATCCTTCTTGTGGTGGTTGCCGGGGGAATCGGAATCAGGCTGACGAGTACAATCACCAAGCCATTGAAACAGATTGCTATTAATGCACAAGAAATCGCCAAAGGAAACTTAATGATCGAAAAAGTTCCTTATAAACACAAAGACGAGTTAGGAACACTAAATGAGTCGTTCGACCAGATGGCGGCACAATTGACATCCTTGCTGCAAAAGGTGAATTTGGCGAGTAGGGAAGTTGAGCATTTTGCAGAAGAAATTGAACAGGAAAATATTGCACTGACCGAAATCTCCAATCAAGTGGCTGTCTCAACGGATGAGCTATCTGCAGGAGCACAAACCGTTTCAGAAGATTTGCAGCAATCAGTCGAGCTGATAGACGATATGGATAAAGAAATTATGCTTAATCTGGACCACACCCAGGAGTCGTCTTCTTACAGCAGGGAGGCTGTGGAAGCAATTGGCGAAGGAAGAAAGGCAATCGAGGGACAAAAGGCCTTGATCACTGAAAACAAAAAAGCTTCGCATTCTATCCGGTCGGCAACAGACCAATTCGTAGGCTATGCAGCCAAAATTGAAGACATGGCTGCATCCGTTTCGGCCATCGCTGCTCAAACGAATTTGCTCGCATTAAACGCTGCCATCGAAGCAGCAAGGCTGGCGAGGCTGGAAAAGGTTTTGCGGTAGTCGCAGCAGAGGTCAGAAAGCTGGCTGAGGAATCGAATACTGCGACAACGCAAATCTTTGATATGGTCAATCTGCTGAAAAGCGGCTTGGATGAGATAGGAGTAGCAGTGAACAAAGGCGGTGCCATCGCTGATGAACAGATGGAATCAATGAATCTAACAATGTCTGCTTTTGAGAATATCGAATCCAGGGTGACCGGCATCTCCGAAAAAGTCACACAGCTCGTGAAAGGCATGGAAGCGTCAAAAGAACTGGGAGCCAGGGTCCTCCATAATGTCGAATCCATCAGCGCAGTCGTCGAAGAGACAGCCGCAGGAAGCGAGGAAATCTCCGCTTCTACCACGGAACAATTATCGGCATTCGGCAACCTTTCGAAAAAGGTTACTGACCTGAGAAAGCTGACGAATGAGTTGAATGATTCTGTTTCGATTTTTAAGTTTGATAGATAACTTGAAGAGTATCATAGCCTTGGGGCTGTGGTACTTTTTTTATCCGAAGAGTTATTCGGATTGCTGCAGAATGGCGACTTGGTCGAAATAATTGTGAATGTGGTCGAAATAATTTAAAAAGTGGTCGAAATAATTGTGAAAGTGATCGAAATAATTCAAAAAGTGGTCGATAAAATTAAAAAATCGCCAATATAGTGTATCGCCAAATGAACCTGAACCATTTACAAAGCGAAAATTACGGATAAATGAGCCCATTCACGGCAAATTAACTTGAATTTGACATGCAGTATCGAATATATGAGTCTATAATAAAATAAAAGCAAAAAGATTTAGAGAAAGAGACCGCTTTAGGCACCAATAACAGAAGAGAAGGTGAAGTTTTGAAACAAAGGGATTTATTCTTAGCGTTTTTTCGCGTCGGAATCCTCGGCTATGGCGGCGGCCCGTCTTCGATCCCGCTTGTACATAAGGAAGTGGTAGAAAAATATAAATGGATGGATTCTGATGAGTTCGGTGATATCCTTGCCTTGGGAAATGCCCTGCCAGGACCGATCGCCACAAAAATGGCTGGCTACATTGGCTATCGTGTAGGCGGGTTCCTTGGTATGTTCAATGCCCTCGCAGCGACGATGATCCCGGCAATCATCCTGATGATCCTGCTGCTGACCGTTCTGAACTCATACAAAGATGAGCCATGGGTGAACGGAATGGCAGAGGCTGTTGTTCCGGTTGTTGCAGTCATGCTTGCTGTCCTCACATGGGATTTCATCAAGAAGTCAGGTAAATCCAAGCTAGGATGGGCCTGGACAGCTGTGGCGCTTATTGGCAGCCTGATACTTCTTCAATTCTTGAATCTGCATCCCGCTATTTTAATTTTTGTATTGCTGCTGAGTGCCTTGCTGAAAAAAGACCCTGCTCCAGCTGGAAACAAACAAACGGGAGGGGAGGAGCAATGATTTATTTCCATATATTTTTGGCCTTTTTCATTCCAGGGATTTTAGGATATGGCGGTGGGCCTGCCTCCATTCCGTTAATCGAAAATGAAGTTGTTGACCGTTATGAATGGATGACAGTCAACGAATTCAGTGAAGTGCTGGCGATGGGGAATGCCCTGCCAGGACCGATTGCAACCAAGATGGCAGGCTATATTGGATATGCAGAAGGTGGAATTCTAGGTGCTATAGTTGGAGTGTTTGCCACGGTGGCCCCATCCTTAATCCTAATGATCAGCTTGCTCGGACTGTTGATGAAGTTCAAAGATTCCCCGCGTGTCAAAAGGCTGACAATCGTCGTCCGCCCCGTCATTGCCGTCCTTTTAGGAGTCATGACTTGTGATTTCTTTTTCTCTTCCTATGAGGGGGTCGGCCTGATGCAGACCATTCTGATCGGCGGAATCAGCTTCGTCCTGATGGAAAAATTCAAAGTCCATCCTGCTTATGTGATCGCAGGATCCCTTGTTTACGGTGCCCTTGTTTTATCGTGAACAAGGTTTTTTTTTTTCGATACAGTAGATTGTGCCTTTCAAAAAAAAAATATTTCCTTACTCCCACTATTATGTAAGCGGTATCACTATAATTAATTGAAAAAAATTATTGACAAATAAATCAGATAGTTTTAATATTTCAATTATCGAAATTAATTTAATAAGTTACTTATCAAGAGAGACTGAGGGATTAGGCCCTATGACGTCCGGCAACCTCCTTTTTGGGAAAGGTGCCACTTCCTACAGAATGATTTCATTCTGAAAGATAAGTCGTATAAATGTTTACGATGCCTCTTTCTATGAATGAAAGGGGCTTTTTTATTTTTAAAAAACGGAGGTGCTAAGCATGATTGAAGTGAAAAATCTGGTCAAGATATACGAAACGAAAAAAGGGTGTGTTACTGGTGTTGACCAAGTTTCATTAACCGTGAAAAAAGGAGAAGTCTACGGAATTGTCGGGTACAGCGGGGCGGGAAAAAGTTCATTGATACGATGCCTGAATCTCCTCGAAAAGCCGACATCAGGAGAGATACATATTGACGGTGTAGAGCTTACTACTTTGAGCAAGACTGAACTGAGAAAAGCACGCTTGAAAATCGGGATGATCTTTCAGCATTTCCATCTTGTAAGCGCAAAGACAGTTAGTGAGAACATTGCATTTGCACTGAAAGCTGCAGGTCTTCCGAAAGCTAAAATCCATGATAGAGTAACTGAGCTACTTGATATGGTCGGCCTTTCAGATAAAAAGGATGTCTATCCGGCACAATTGTCGGGCGGACAGAAACAGCGTGTCGGCATCGCCAGGGCGCTGGCGAATAATCCATCAGTGCTCTTGTGTGATGAAGCTACATCTGCTCTGGATCCGAGCACGACGAAATCGATCCTATCTTTACTTAAAAAGATTAATAGTGAATTAGGCATCACGATTGTCCTCATCACCCACGAGATGGAAGTGGTGAAGACGATATGCGACAGAATGGCTGTTATGCAGGATGGGAAAATCATTGAAGAGGGAGATGTTTATGAGGTCTTCGCAAATCCGAAACAATCACTCACAAAGGACTTCGTCAACTCAATACTTCAATTCGAACTGCCGGAAAGATTGCTGGAGGAGCGTCAAGGAAAGCTGATTAAAATCTATTTCCAGGGTGAGATTGCCGAGCAGGGAGTCATCTCTGATGTATTCCAGACCTTTAAGGTTCGTGGCAATATCCTGCACGGGAAGATCGAATATATTCAGGACATTCCACTGGGGATTTTCATCATGGAGATCACGGGAGAACAAGTGGAGATGGACCGGGCGATTGCCTACATAGCGGCAAGGACGAAAAACCTGGAGGTGATTGATGATGCTGCTTGATAACCTGATTTCATTGCTGCCAGAATTGAACAAAGCATTTTTTGAAACGATTTATATGGTCGGCATCTCCATCCTTGTTGCCATTATCGTAGGCCTGCCTACTGGGGTTCTGCTTTTTGTCACCGATAAAGGACTTTTTCTTGAAAATCAAGTTTTTAAAAATATTGCTGGATTCATCGTCAATATGATTCGCTCGGTTCCATTTATCATTCTGTTAATTGCCCTGCTGCCACTGGCGAATCTAATCGCAGGTACAACCATCGGACCGACAGCCGCATCTGTTTCATTATCAGTCGCGGCAATCCCATTTTTTGCAAGAATCGTAGAGCAAAGCTTCCGAGAAATTGATAAGGGTGTCATCGAAGCTGCCGTTGCAACTGGTGCGACGCCTTGGATAATTATAAAAGACGTTCTGATTCCCGAGGCAAAGCCGGGCATCGTCCAGGGTGTGACCATCACTATCATCAGCCTTGTTGCCTATTCGGCAATGGCCGGAATTGTCGGCGGCGGGGGAGTTGGCGACCTCGCAATTCGCTTCGGTTATTACAGATACGACAATACGATCATGATCACGACAGTCATTATCCTGATTTGCCTCGTCCAGTTTATCCAGTTTGGCGGGGACAGGATTGCAAGAGTAGTAGACAAAAGATAAATAATAGGGGGTTCTTATAATGAAAAAATTATTCTTCTCATTAGTATTGTTATTATCAATCGGGCTCCTTGCTGCATGCGGCAGCGACTCAGCATCCAGCGACGATGCGAAAGCAGACGCAAAACAAATGACATTCGGTGCGACATCTGGTCCATACAGCGATATGGTCTCAAAAGCCATCAAGCCACTTCTTGAGAAAAAGGGCTATGAAGTAAAAGTAGTCGAATTCAGCGATTACATCCAGCCGAACCTGGCTTTGTCAAAAGATGATCTTGATGCAAACCTGTTTCAGCACAAGGTTTATATGGAAAACTTCGCGAAAGAGCATAAACTTGAACTTTCAGAAGTAATCGTCGTGCCAACCGCGCCAATGGGCATTTACTCTAAGAAATTCAATTCATTGGATGAAGTCGCGGAGGGTTCAGCCATCGCGATTCCAAACGACCCAACAAATGCAGCGCGTGCCTTCCTGATCCTTGAAGATGCTGGACTAATCAAGCTTGATCCTAATGCTGACCCACTGACAGTTTCTGAAAAAGACGTCAAAGACAATGTCAAGAACCTGCAGTTCAAACCGATTGAAGCGGCACAGCTTCCAAGAGCAGTCGAAAGCGTCGACCTTTCAGCTGTACCAGGCAACTTTGCGCTAGCAGCAAAAATGGACCTGCTTGATGCGCTGCAGCTGGAAAACATGCCAGACCAATACCGCAACCGCGTTGTCATCAATACTAAGGACCAGGATGCCCAATTTGCCAAGGACATCAAAGAAGTCGTAGAATCAGCAGAGTTTGAAGAAATCATCGATGCAGAGTTCAAAGGCTTCGGAAAGCCAGAGTGGATGAAGTAGGATAGTTATCATAATGAGCCCCGGCAGCCAAAGCGCCCGGGACTTTTCCTTTTTTATAGCTTTCTCCCTTATAAATTGGTTAAAATATTGAAGAGGCCCTATTTAGGAAGGCTCTTTTGTTGTTTTATAGAAGGATCGGCACTAACTAAGCTGAAAGATAGCAACAATAAGCCCAAATGAAGCTACTAAGCCAGAAAAGGTCCCATAGAAAAATTTTATACAGGCGGACGTTGACTTTAAAAGACACTGTGAGCATTTTACAAGTAATTGAATGTCATTTGGAATCAATCTAACAGTAACAGAGGGAGATATATGGAAAAACGAGATAAGAGATCTAGACATTTGGCGGCTATTTCGCTGGCGATTATGGGTGCGGGGTTCCTCGCAATGATGCCGTTTCAGGATTCGTTGATCGGCAAATTGCTTATGGGCGGGTTTGAAGCCGGGCTAGTTGGCGGTCTTGCAGACTGGTTTGCTGTAACCGCGCTATTCAGGCATCCGATGGGCATCCCGATTCCCCACACTGCACTTCTGCCGAAGAATCGGGATAAAGTAACGCGCGCGTTAATCAATATGCTTGAAAATGACTGGCTCACGAAAGAAAGCATCATGGACAAGTTCAAGCAGATTCATATTCTTGATAAAATTTTTGAAACGGTTGAGAAGGAACTGCATTCTGAGTCTGTTAAGCTGAGCATCAAGGCTTTCAGTCTTGATGTCGTAAAGAAAATAGATGTTGAACGTTTTGCACCGACAATCGAACAAGAAATCAAAGGTTTCCTGCTATCAGCAGATACTTCCGATCTTCTGCATAAAGCCTCCAGCCACGTATTGTCGATGGGATATGAGGCGGCAGCATTCAATTATGTACTAAAAGAGACGGAGAAATGGGCGTCGCAGGATGAAGCGAAAATGGTTCTTGGGAAACTTGGAAAACAGGCAATCGATACAACGGAAGCTGATGGCCTGTTAAAATTTGCGATCCAATCGTTCAGCAATATGATTACTGAAGAAAAAGTCGGCAACATTTTGCAGTCCTTTATTTTAAAAAGAATGAAAAATCTTCAGCAGGAAGATAATCGTTACCGCCATATGATTCTTGAGAAAATCCGCAAAGAACTTGGCAGCATTAATGAGCGGGAAGCATTAATGTCCGAAATCCAGGCATGGAAAAACAAGATGGTCGAGGATATGGATTTAACCGGACAAATCAGGGGTGTACTGGCAAAGTCAAAGGCTCGTGTCATTGCTTTTATCGAAGCAGACAGCTTTGTTGATGATACCGTTACTCCCGTGGTGAAAAGATTCATACAGGAGATCAAAGAAGATGAAGGTAAGGTAGCGGCAATTGAAAGCTGGCTCCACGCTAAAATAGCAGCCTCATTGAAAGAAACCATTCTAAAATCGGCAAGCTTGTCCGTGAGAATCTTGATAAGCTTGACACGGAAACACTGATTGATATGATGGAAAACAACGTCGGAAAAGACTTGCAATGGATCAGGATGAACGGTGCCGTCTGCGGCTTCCTGATTGGTATCGGTTTGACAATTTTCAAGCTTATCGTTTTGTGAAATTATTGAAAGGCCAATCCAATGCCGGATTGGTTTTTTTATTGGTTAGGAAACTATAAAATTT
>NZ_BAUW01000097.1 GCF_000517385.1 Mesobacillus boroniphilus JCM 21738
TTCTCATAAGGTACATTTACTGCCTAATCGTACCCTTATGTCGCCTTTCTCCTTCTCATAAGGGTACATTTAATAACTAATCTCACCTTTTCATCACTTTCCCACAACAAAAGAAGGCTGGTTCGTTAGTGATTCTTTCCAGCAGCACACTCCTGCTGTTCCTTCGACCGTTTACAACCTGTTCATTAACTTAAACTAGTTTGGCTTGTTTCCTTTAAACAAAATGGCGGTTATTATGTCCCAATAACCACCCATACTTCTACTATTTAAAACTCTTATGATACCAGTTAGCCGCTGCTTCTACTTCCTCACGGGTCAACTGATGTCCTCTTTTCTCCCAATGAAGCTCTACATCCGCACTGGCTTTTTCCAGTAGGGATTTTAGTTCTTCTGATTCCTGTGGTGAGCAGATTGGATCGTTTGTTCCTGCCGCAATGAATACAGATGTGCCTGTCAAGTCTGGCAGGTCAATGCCTCTTCTCGGAACCATTGGATGATGGAGAATTGCGCCTTTCAATGCATTTTGATAATGGAAAAGCAGGCTTGCTGCGATATTTGCTCCATTTGAATAGCCGACGGCAATCACATTGTCGCGGTCAATGCTGTACTTTTCTGCTATTTCATCAAGGAAATCATTCAATTCCTTTGTTCGGAAATTAAGGTCCTGTTCGTCAAAACACCTTCTGCCAGTCTTTGGAAAAATCTTGGCATTCCGTTTCCAATACATTCCCGCGGACGCTTAATACAGATGCTTCATCATCGATCATCCCTGCAAGCGGCAGCAGGTCTAATTCATTGCCTCCTGTGCCGTGAAGCAATAACAATGTTGGTTTTGTCGGGACTTTCCCCTTGTTGAATATATGTTTCATTTTTTATCTCTCTCCAGAACACGTGCCTCCACCTTTGGCAGCTTGTCTTCCAATTCTTCTCTTTTAGACTCCAATAAAAATGGTACACTTCCGGGCGGGCATAGTTGATTGTTTTCTTCACAAGTCTTAACCCTAGAAAGCCTGCATAAAAATCAATATTCCTTTGCTCATCGTTTACCATCGCGGTTATATGGTGGATACCTGAAGTCATCTGCATTCATCCTTCACCCTTTCTTATAGGGAACATTTCAGTCCAACTCTCTAACTTCAATCGGGATTAGTCCTCTCTCAATCTGGCCTCTATATTTATGAAGATTCAGGGACGGGCTAGTGAATCTGCCCTATGTTTATTTTGGGAAGATAAATTATGTAAAATACCCTGATTTAGTTCGGCTAAGGACTTTAGAGAATATAGTAAAGAGGATAGACAAATGTCCATCCCCTTACATTACGCTTTATTCAAGATCCTTAGTTTATGCAACATAGGAAAGCTTCCTACGCCTTATGGATTTCGATTTTATCTTCATTCTCTTTACGTAGATCTTCTACCAGCTTGCTGATTTTTTCATTTTCTTTTCCTGACAGCACCTGCTGCTCGAGCTGTGGTTTAATCTTCTCTAATTCTTCAGGCTCTTGTTTTTGGGCTTGTGCCATCTGTTTATATTGATCATACATGGCCTGGATTTCTTCGTCGGTTGCTTCTACTTCGCCAATCTTGCTATCCAAGTATTTGTTGACCGTCATTTGCTTTTTCAACTGGCTTTTAAGCTCTTTTTCAGTCATTTCGTTCTTTTTTAGCGCTTCTTCGAACTGTTTTTCATCTTCAAAGTTGGTTTTGATTTTTTCCAGCTCTGCATCGACTTCTTTATCTTCAATCGAGACGCCGTCCTTTTCAGCTGTCTGGAGGAGCAGCTCTGCATTGATCATTTGGTCCAGAACCGACTTTTCCAGTTCTTCCTTTTGCTTGCTGTCCATTTGATCTGCCGGCATGCCCTGTTGTTCGTAAGTTGCTTTCATGACGTCCAGCTCTTTCTCATAATCCTTTTTTGAAATGCCCTTTCCATCTACTGTAGCAACCATATCTTCTTTATTTTCTTTCTCAGCATTCCCTTTTGAGCTATCATTGCTGCATGCGCCAAGCACAAGGACAGCCACGCTCAATAAGAGAATTCCTGTTAAAATGCGCTTCATCATAGAAAAAATCCCCTTTCACTTAACTTGTCCGTCATATTATCACATTCTTCGGATTAAAAGGGAAGTTTTTAAGGAATTGTTATCAGATTGAAATATATTAAGCGGGAAATACGGCTGCGGTCCTTGCGTCTTGTTCCCGAGGAATCTTCCTGTAATTTACATAACACCACGGTTTTCAGAAGTGGCATCCGTCCCCATGTCCCGCCTGCTTTTAAATTTATAAAATAAGAAAATGGCTCTAACATATAAATCGATTGCTATTGAAATCCAGATTCCTGCAATGCCTAATCCGAAATGAATTCCAAGGATGAATACACCCAGAACCCGAATAACCCACATGCCTATAGCTGTGCTATACATAGGGCTTTTCGTATCTCCTGCACCTTGTAATGCTCCTGCTAAAACCAATCCTATTGCCAGAGCAGGCTGTGCAAAGGCATCAATTCTTAATGCTGTTACAACCATATCAACAGCATCTTTATCTGTTGTGAACCATGTCGCAAACCACGGGGATAGAAAGTACAACAATACCCCTATAAAAGACATGAATATGACCGCAACCCACGCAGTCAGCAGTCCATATTGGTAAGCCTCTTTAGAGCGTTTGGCTCCAACACTCTGGCCAACAAGTGTTGTTGCTGCTACTGCCAGTCCGTACCCTGGCATATAAGAAAACGTTTCGATATTCCCCGCAATGGAATGTGCCGCAAAGGTATCTGAACCGATTTTAACAATGAGACCAAAATAAAGAACCTGGCCAAGCCGCATGATTAATCGCTCGATTGCTGCTGGAGTGGATAATTTTAGAATGGAGTTCGCATCCTTGATCGAACTTGACCCCAGCAAGTTAAAAGCTACGCTCGATTTTCGAATATAATAGTATAAAGCCAGGGTCCCTATCATTCGTACAATGACTGTAGCCCATGCAGCTCCTGCGATCCCAAGGCCTTCAAAACCCAGGATGCCAAAAATAAGGACATAATCCAGGCCAATATGGATGATGTTGATCCACCAGCTAACTTTCATTGGTGTCTTCGTATCACCTGCTGCCCGGAGGATGCTGCCAAATGTAAACATAAGAGCGATAAAAATGGATGGAACGGCAACGATTTGAAAATAAGTGACAGCGTCTGCTAATACTTCAGATTCTGCACCCATTAATCGAAGCAAGGGTTCACTGAAAAAGAGTGTAATCAATCCAAAAAGCAGTCCAATAATAACCGAAATAAATGTAGATTGACGGGCAATTGATTTCGCTTTGTCCATATCCCCCGCCCCGATACTCCTGGCAATTAGGGATGACGTACCGACCGACAGCCATAAAGATCGCTATATAAACAGCCATGATCGCATTGGCAACACCAACAGCCGTTACTTCATTCAATCCTATTTTAGCTACAAACAGTGTATCGACAAAACCGACTACTGTTTGGAGTATATTCTCAATCATAGCCGGAACAGCTAAGGCAAGAATTACCGCAAGCTTCTGCTTCGTTGTTTTATTCGGCTGGATGATTATTTCCGCCACTGCAAACATCTCCCTATCGAATAAAGTTATCCAGCGCCTTCTTTATATCCTGCAGCACTTGCTCTTCATTTCCATTGTGCACTGCACCTACAAGACAATTTTCCATATGATCGGTCAGGATGAGTTTCGCTGTGTTATCAAGAGCTTTTCTGATGGCAGCAATTTGGAGCAAAAGATCCGGACATTCCCGCTCATCGATGGCCATTTGTTTTACGCTCCTGACATGCCCTTCAATTCTTGCCAATCGGTTAATGACACTTTTCCGGTGTTTATGATTATGCTGGTGATCGTTTTCATGATTGCACATATTCATCCTCCTCCTGAAGATAATATTAACCCCCGGGGGGATATGTCATGGAAAAAATAACTAACTTAATTCGAATTATGATCACCATATTAGAATAGAAGGTTTCTATAAACCTAGCGTTTTAAATGCTCATTGGGAGATAAATGATATACTTAAAGTAATATTTTTATAAGGAGAATACTATCATGGTCATCCAGCCAAATATGTCCACAAAATCAATTATTGAAGTTTGGGAAAACACCAAAGATGTTTTTAAAAAGCACAACATAACAATTTCAGAAGTCCCTTTGGAAAAAATAGTTGATGGGAATATTCTCGATTCACTAATTATGGAATTAAATAATATTGTAGGAAGTTCTTCGGCAACCTGTGTAGAAGGCGGCTGACAACTTCCATCCACAAGGGAGTAGGTTACTCCTTTTATTTTTCCGGCGGGGATACAGGGGCGGTTCTTGCGGCCCATTCGCGAGTCGAATTATCGCAGGTAGTTTTTGTTTGTTTTTTATTCCCAGCTGTCAGCGAATAAGGCTAGGCATATTAAAGAGGATAGAAACATGTCCATCCTCCTTTTTCTAACCAATATTTCAATTAACTCACTTTAAATTTTACTGCCTTCTTTGGTTTCAAAAGTTATGAGAAGACCTTCTCTATATCAACGATGAACTTGTTGATGATGGTTGATTTTATAGAGCCTTTATCTTTGGCTACGTCATGCAGTTTGAATTTATTATTTTCATCTAACACATATACTTGAATTGTATTGAGCAGCGGATTCACGATCCAGTATTCTTTCACCCCGTACTGCATATAGAGATTTAGTTTAACAACAAGGTCATGTGATTGGTTTGAAGGACTAATAATCTCAATGATTAAGGAAGGAACTCCTACATATTTATTCTCATGAAATCCGCTTTTGTCGCAAATAACAGAAAGGTCAGGGATGACAATCTTGGTTCCATCCATTTGCTCACTCTTTAGCTCTACATCAAATGGCGCATGAAATACTTCACAATCCGAGCATCAAGAAGCTGAAATAACTGAGCGTGTAGACGTCCTGAGATTCTTTGATGCTTCGTTGAAGGTGATGGAGTCATAAAAATCACACCGTCAATATACTCCATTAGCTGGTCAGAATCCTTTCTTATTCTATAAAATTCATCTAATGAAATACACTTTTCTTCTGGTAAGCTCATGACCTCACCCTTTCCACTTTTTTTATAATTATATTATATACGCTCAAAATTCTCCAAGCGTCACAAGGGGGGGAAATATGCCCTCAACGGTTCAACGTGACGAATGGTTATGACTAACATACACACTCACTTCTCCAACACCTGCGTACACAATCCTGCTTGACACAGGACTTAACGCAGCCCAACCAACAACATCTCTATCTAAACGCGCAACAATCCGACATTCTGGATTATGACCGAGATCCCATTCCTCCCAGGAAGGTGCCTCTTTTTGGAAAGTTGCCTGTCCTGTAGCAATTCCCTCAAGGTAGATTGCTCTTACTTCTTCCCAATCACCTGAACGCATTTTTTCTATTTTAAGAGAATCTTCCATCATCTCCCCCTGTATGTTTAAATACCACAAAAAAGGCGCTAATCCTTCCTGGATCACGCCGGTTTACTGAATATCGAAAGCGTAGGGACGTACCCTTTATTCCCTATACCCTGCTTACAGAATTGTTCGTCAGGCTCACACAGATCCCAGACCTGCTCAATATTTTCTTTATTGACTGCGTATTTAGGATAAACATTCGGGTCCCTAAGTTGCTTGATATCCTGTGCCAGTCCTGTGGAATAATGCGATGGCTCCATCACCTTTCTTTTATCGTTGATGAGTTTCCCTGTCACATTCTTGAATTCTTCGGAAGTGCATATGTTGAAATAGGTTTCGGCCATCGTTTCACGAGGTGCGCTGAAAACATTCTGGATCCTAGCCGCAAATCTCCAGCCTGATTGAAATTTATTGATGGTTTCTTTCGATAGTTTAATAGCCGAAATTTGCACAGCATTGACGCTGATCCGATGCTTTTTCAATTCTTCGGCCATTTTAAATGTCATCAGCAACAAGGCCATTTTGGTATCTCCGTACATTTTATAGGCGTTAAATTGCCTTTCGTCTTTGAACTCTCTTAATCAAACGTTTGATTAAAAAGGTCTTAGACTGTACCACTCCTGACTTCTAACAAAAAAAACGCCCAGAGCCAAAAGCCCTGGATCGTTATCCCCCATGACTTATTTTTCGGGCTCAACCAGAACAAATCAAATAAAAAAGCTTTTACTTGTAAGCTTCTTGTTTCTCGCAAAAAACAGTATCCCCAACCAAGCACATCGAAATGTTTATCTCCTGCCCACGAGGCTAAATGTAGTTATGCACTTTTGCGAAGTGGAATAATATGAATAAACTACTAAAATGAAGGCTGTGATAAGAATGGGACGGTTTTTCCTGAATCTGACTGCCACGGTGCTCGTCGTGCTGGTCAATGCGCTTGCGAATATCCTTCCGATCAACGGGCAGACGACGGGGGAAATCTCAAATAGACTGGATGTGCTGTTTACTCCGGCTGGATATGTTTTTGGAATATGGGGATTGATTTATTTCTTATTGTTTATTTGGACAATCAGGCAGTTCCCCGCTTCAAGAAGGAATTTGCCTATTTACGAAAAAGCTACTCCGCTTTATGTACTGAGCTCTGTCCTTAATATCGTCTGGATCCTTTTATGGCATTACGAGTTTTTCCTGCTGACGGTATTGGTGATGATCGGTTTGCTGTTGACCCTCATCAAGCTTTATCAGCTCATCAAAAATGAAGACCATTCATTGTGGGATCTTCTTCCCTTTTCTGTCTACCTTGGCTGGATCAGCGTCGCCACCATTGCCAATATCAGCTATTACTTGAAGGATATAGGCTGGAATGGTTTCGGTCTTTCAGATGTCACCTGGACACTGATCATGCTCGTGGTCGCCACACTCCTGGCCATTTATTTTCACTTTAAAAATGAAGACCGTATCTATCCGCTCGTATTCGTCTGGGCTTTTATCGGAATCGGTGTGAAAAATGCCGCCTCCCACCCGACAGTCAGCACGGCTGCCTATGTCCTGTCCGCAATCATTTTGGTCATGATATTTTTCAGGCTGTTTAAGAAGCACTGATTTCGGACTGCTCTTATGTCCAGTTGGGGAATCCGAATGCAATACTTTTAGCGATGGTGTCTTCAGTTGCATTGAGATTGCAGAGGATTCCTTTTTTTCTACTAATCAAGTTGAGACTAGAAATGCTCATAAAAACCGGCAGCCCTTGTTCTGTTTGACTTACCAAAATCATTACTGATAAGATATCTTTGACTGATCACATGTGATCATAATGCCATGACCATTGGCCACATAGAAACAAAAAAACGTTATCTTCCCAATGCACATCTTCAGTCAACGAAGGTGTTTTTTATTTTTCCAACCGTGGAGGCCTATCTTGAATCCATTCAGCAAACCCATTAAAAAGAAGCAAATACTTTTCCTATCTCTTTTTGTCCTATTCATTGTTGCGACCATTGTTTTTGTCCATAATAATCATTTCCTGTATGACCGCACGATTGTGAAGGTGTTGGAGACAGAGGTCGTTGAAAAGACAGAAGTAATCAATCAGCTGGGCAATACCGACCATCTATTCACTCAGCAGATAACTGCGAAAATAAAAAATGGCGAAGAGAAGGGCAAGCTCATTTATCTGGTGAATGAATTCTCTACTTCGAAAGCGTACGACCATGAATTCGAGACCGGGGACGAGCTATTCGTCGATATTGATTCGACCAGGGAGTATACAGGAGAATTAGAGGGAACCATTAAAGACGTGAAACGCGATAAATACCTTATGTATGTGGCATGGGTGTTTGTTCTTGTGTTATTGGTTGTCGGCAGGAAACAGGGTCTGTTCTCGATCATCAGCCTGGTGATCAATGCCCTGCTAATTTCGTACGCGTTGGATGTTTATCTGAGCAACCCTCATTGGAGCTTGCTGCTGATCTGCAGTATCGCTGCCGTTCTTTTCACCGTGATTTCCTTATTACTCGTTAATGGCTTTAATGAAAAAACCTATGCTGCGGTCATCGCAACGCTTCTCGCAACTTTCGCCTCCTTGTTCATCGTCTGGCTGGTCCTATGGGGAACCTTGGAAAAAGGGCTGCGCTACGAAGAACTGCAATTTATAACCCGGCCGTATCAGGTGGTGTTTCTAGCGGGATTGTTCCTTGGATCCCTTGGAGCTATCATGGATGTCGCGATTACGATGTCTTCCTCTATGTTCCATATGTTCGAAAAGAACAATAACATACCCGTTAAGGCGCTGATCAAATCGGGTATGGAAATCGGCAAAGACATCATGGGAACGATGACGAATATTCTGTTCTTCGTCTATGTCAGCGGTTCGATCCCCATCCTGATTCTTTATTTTAAAAATGGCTCTCCATTGGGCTTTGCTCTTTCCATGAACCTTTCTCTGGAAATGGCCCGGGCTTTGGCAGGCGGGATTGGAATCGTTTTGACCATCCCAATCGGCCTTTATGTAACGACCTTTTTCATCAATAGAAAGAGGGCTGGATTATGAATGCTCTAGTTGTGTTGGCTGCCATTTTATTCATCTTGATGGCCCTGATTGGAAGAGGCAAAGGCATCCGTTCTTTTTTAGCGATCTTCTTCAATTTCGGCGTGATCTTCATTGCATCATTTTCATGAACGACCCAAATGCAAATCCGATTATTATCACTTTAGTCGCTTGTATTTTCATCAGCGTTATCAACCTGTTCTACATTAACGAAGTGAACAGCACAACAAAAACTGCTTTCATTTCAACCGTGATTTCAACGATTGTTCTGCTTTTGTTTATTTTTATCATTGCGGATCGTGCAAGAATTCAGGGCTTTGGCGAAGAGGAAATCCAGGAGCTTGGCATGTTCTCCCTTCATATCGGAGTCGATTTCGTTAAAATTGCCGTATCGGTCATCATCATGAGCACGATTGGCGCGATCACGGATGCTGCGATTGCGATTTCCTCCCCGATGCGCGAGATCCATTATCATAACCCGGATATCAGCAGACAGGATTTGTTCAAATCCGGACTGAGCATCGGAAGAGATATCTTAGGTACCAGCACCAATACCTTATTCTTCGCCTTCTTCGGAAGTTATCTCGCCCTGCTGATCTGGTTCAAAGACTTGTCCTATTCGGCAGGAGAAATCATCAATTCGAAAATCTTCAGCGCAGAGATGATCACCATCCTCTGCGCTGGAATTGGCGTAACACTGGTGATCCCGATTACATCCTGGATCACCGCCTATTTTTCAGTTGCCAGAAAGTGAAGCAAAGGGTGCTCCCTTTGCTTCCTTTTTACAAATACACTTTAATTCTCCGGCATGATCCAGACGATTTCACGTATCCTGACAAAAAAAAGTGGAGTCATGCTCCTTTATCACCACATGATCAGGTTTGGCATCCATAACAATTCCACTAACTGAACCTCGCGTCGTATCCAGGACCACTCTTTTTCCGATAAGATTATGAAGAGCTGCATATACATACGGCTCAACCACCACCACGTTCATTGGTCCGCTTTGTGTTCCCTGTGAATACATTCCATTGCGCATCATATTATTTCTTCCCCCTCCAGGCAGGCCACCATTTTTTCATATTTATTCTATGAGCAGCTGGCTCGGCTTGTTCCCTGCGGCCAACAGCTCGGGAGGCACTGGGATTTCGCGGGAGATGAAACCGGGTCATCATGAGGTGGTTTTTGATTATCCTGAAATGATGGATTACGATATAATTCCATTAAGAACCCTGTTATGAGAGGAAGTTGGATAATGCCAATCCGTTATGAGCTTGTTCCCGATGATCCCTCACTAATAAACAAAACGTTCTATTCCTTATCCTGAGCCACCAAAACCGCCCCCAACTCCCAAACCTCATCCAGATATTTCAAGCTGTTATATCCCGTAATCTGGAGTTTCATTGAGTTCTCTTCGACGCCTTCAACTCTCATGGATTGTTCTGTAACAAAATGGCGTGGCTGCTCCAATTTTTCAAAGTCGATTGGCCCTTTATGAGGATCATATTCTACACCGTTTTTATCTACGAGCACGGCTTTGGAATCCATATGGGTGGTGTGAGGCTGCTGATCATTTTCGTCCACAAAATTAATATGAAGTGATTCGTATTCCCGATTTTCCAGGTCATCACTACGTATAATTATCTCGGTTGACTGACCGGCATCGACCTTATCAATCCAAAGGGTACTGCCTGCATACTCGATCGTCTGCGGGAATGGCTCATTTCCGCTAAGTTCGATATTTCTATGATCAACAATTGATAGGTAGATCGAGTCTAATTGGGCTTTGAAATCTTTGACTTTCTCACCATAAAGCGGGCCAAAATAGGCTTGGAACCCAGTCCAGCTGCCCTGCTGTTGATCCATAAAGTGGCTGCCATATCGTTCCGCCTGTACTTTTTTATTATTCACTTCCAGCGATTTGAAGTTGAGGAAATCGATTCGCTTCTCCAGCTTTTCTGTATTGATGCCAAATTGTAAAAAAGTTGCGGTTGGAGCAACAATCAATTTCTCCAATCGAACGGCTACACCCTCGATTTCTCTTTGTTCATTGATTTCGTATTCCCTTGTAGGCTGTTTGGTTACCGGAAACTCGAAGCTCCAGTAACCGCTCTTATAGTCGCCAGTCCTAAAGCCCAATGATATCGCAGCATCGTTAGCCAATTCCTGAATCTGCGTGATCCTCAGTTTAATTTCACCTTGCTCTTCTTCAAGTGGTCTTAGCGCAAGCTTTCCATAAAAAACGTTTTTATCACTCTTGTTCATTTCCGCCTCGACATCAGGAAATGAATAGCGTGGATAGGTGTCTCGTTTCAAAATGTCATATTCGTTCTCAACAGTCACCCCATCTTCAAAAGTCATGAAATATTGCTTGTCTTCCTTCGTATCATGAATTTCATAGAAAACGAGCGTCTGGATGTCATCCGCCACCACACCTTTGATCTTCACCTTCACTCCGTTACTTTCCGCTTCCAGATTCAGCCTCTGGCCAAAGCCCTCCTGGAGGAAGGCGCGCAGATGCACGTCATCCTCCGTCCATGCATAATAGACCTTTGGAAACGCACCGGTAATGAAGCCGATTGCCATGATGAAGGCCAAAGCACTCGCAAAACCAAGGGCCCATTTTTTGCGCATCTTAAACTTACGCTTTCTATGTTCCTTTTGATCTCCTAGTCTCATTTTGACGTTTTCCATTAATTGAAGGGGCACATTCAGGTCATTCTCGCTCTCATTATGATTCAGCCTAGTCATTGCAACTTCCTGGAAGCTCGCCAAATCCTCCTGACATTCCCTGCAGTTATAAAGATGAATCTCAAACTCAATCTTCGCCGGACGTTCCATCGTTTTTTCCAGGTAATCAATATAATGCTTCTGGAATTTTTCACAGCCATGATAGTCGGCTCCATCTATCTGTTTTCTGACCGACTGAATTCCAGAGAACAACAAGTCCTTTATTTTTTTTTCAGCCGGAACATCGAGGACTTGCGCAGTCTCCTCAAGTGTAAAACCTGTTACATATGTAAGAACCAGCGCTTCTTTTTCCAGTTGATTTATTCCAGCAAACACTTTTCGACGCGGCTCTATTTCCTCTGAATCTTGCAAACTTGAAATCCCGCGGATGTTTTGAATAAAAATCGAAGTGACCCACATTTTGAACGACAGATTCCCTTTATACCGGGGAAACTCCTTATGCACCTTTAGAATCGACCTGTAAAAAAGCTCCTCCATCTGCTGCTGATTTTGAACAAAATGCCAGCCAAAACTATAGAAATATTCCTTATGCCCATCAAACCAATCCACACAGACTGTATGCCCTTCTCTTGTATCGCTGCAATCGAAATTTGCTCCATTTTTTCCAGGATCATCTATGACTTCCCCCCTTGGGATAGAGGGCCGTTCGCCCGCTTCCCAAATTTACCTGCGACACCAGAACCGTCCGCACCCCATAACTATTAGAATAATCAGTCATTTTTAACGAGACTGTTCCCTCAAGAGCAACAGGCCACTGCTTTCTTCAAATCCTTCTCGCGGACCCAGATCTCGCCTTCTCTGATTTCATATTTTATCCCCGCTTCATCCAGACGCTGGGTTTGGTTATCCGTACTGTCTGTCCAGTGGGTAAACGATTCATTCTGATTACAAGCTGTTAGTGTGATCAATATGAAAAAGCTTATGGCTGGTTTTTTCTTCAAGACAACCACCTCTAACTTCAACGATACCACAAAATGGCAGATTGAGACATAGGAACTATAATGCTATTCCCTAAAATTCAGCGGAGAAAAAACAAGTAAACCAGAATTGGCGAGTATCTTGAATGAATGTCATAGCTTATCGTGGAAATACTATTGATATCTCTATGAGCAGGGGGAATCACATGAATATAATGTCTGGTACATATTATTGGCCCGCAACTTTCCCTACTCCCCCCTCCTATCCACAGCTGGAAGAGAATTTGGAATGCGATGTCCTGATCGTTGGAGGAGGCAGTTCAGCTGCGCAATGTGCATACTATCTTGCGGATTCTGGATTGAAAGTGGCAGTCATTGAAAAAGGAAAGATTGGCAGCGGCAGCACAAGTTCAAATACAGCACTCATACAGTATTCAGGGGAAAAAATGTTCACAAACCTGGTTAACTCTTTTGGAAAGGAGTATATTTCAAGGCATTTAGCGCTGCTTCAGGTAGCTATCAATGAAATAGAATCAGCATCCGCAGCGACTGAAATCGATTGTGAATTTTGCCGAAGAGACTCCCTTTATTCCGCAAGCTGCAGTGAAGATGTTGAATCGCTGAGGAAAGAATATGAATTTTTAAAAGAGCAAGGCCTGAAGGTTGACTTTCTCAGCAAAGAAGAAATCGAGGAGAAATATCCGTTCAGCCGCGAGGCCGCTATCTACTCCTATGGTGATGGCGAGCTGAACCCTTTCAAGTTCACCCATGCGTTGATAGACTACGCCGCTAAAAAAGGCGTACAGATCTTCGAGAACACCGAGATGAATGGACACCATGTTGATCCGCAAACAGGGCGGGCGATTCTTTCCACCAAAAGCGGCCAATCCATCTCGGCAGGCAAAGTCATTTTTGCATGCGGCTATGAGGGAATCGACTTAAAAAAAGAAAAGCAGGTTTCCTTCGTGAGTACATATACCGTCACGACAAAGCCTGTTGCTGACCTGACGTTCTGGCACAACCAGACGCTTATATGGGAAACGGCAAGGCCATATCTATATATGCGGACGACAGCTGATAACCGGATTATCATTGGCGGCCTTGATGACAACACTACCTATCCTGAGGACCGGGACAGCAAGATGATCCATAAGCGGGATAAACTGATTGAAGAATTCAACAAGATGTTCCCGTCCATCCAAGTGGAACCTGAATATTATTTAGCTGCTTTTTACGGCGGGACGACGGACGGCCTCCCAATCATCGGGAAGTATGAAGAATATCCGAACAGCTACTTCCTCATGGGATTCGGCGACAACGGCACCGTCTACAGCCAAATGCTCGCGAAAATCATTGCTCAAGACATCATAACCGGAAACAGCCCCGACCTGAAGCTGTATTTAAACGACAGGCCGCTTGTAGCGAAATAAGAAAAGCGCAAG
>NZ_BAUW01000096.1 GCF_000517385.1 Mesobacillus boroniphilus JCM 21738
CTTGCGCTTTTTGTTCCTTTATAAGAAAGCATAAACTTTTTACACTTTGATTAGTGTCTAGCTCCAGCGCCTAGCCCCTTGATCGTTTGTCTAGTGTCGCCTCCTAGAAACTCTGAAACTTCAACTCCGCCGGCAGAAGCAAAAAGCGCTTCTTTGTCGGAGTCTCCAGTTTCTTTGTTTCTGGACAGTCGGCTATACTTTTCGATTTCGGACCGCCCAATGAAGTCAAAGAACGACTTCACTGGTCGGCCCTCCGAGGCACACGATGTGCTAGACCCGCCAGCCACAGGACGTGGCGTTTTAGGCGGGCAACGCTTGTCGGGGCTGGACAAGGCGCTTGCGCTTTTCTAACTGAAAGGATTTGATCTTCATGAGTGAAATTACAGCGACATATATAGTCCATGATGCCAAAAATAACCCAGAGAAAAAGGCAGAGGGGATCGCGCTTGGATTGACAGTAGGATCCTGGACGGACTTGCCTGAACTGGATCAAAAGCAGTTAAAAAAACATAAGGGCAGAGTTGTTTCTGTAGAAGGCTCAAGCATTGATAGCAATTCAGAAACAGTGGCAACAATCAAAATTGCTTATCCTGCCATCAATTTCTCGCCGGACCTGCCAGCAATTCTCACAACGGTATTTGGAAAACTATCGCTTGATGGCAAGGTAAAGCTGGTAGACCTTGACTTTGGAGAAGAATTAAAGAAGGAATTCCCGGGTCCGCGTTTTGGAATTGAAGGAATAAGGGAAAAGCTTGGCGTCTACGACCGGCCATTGCTTATGAGCATCTTTAAAGGTGTAATTGGAAGGGACATGGAGTTTCTGTTAGAGCAGCTAAAAGAACAAAGCCTTGGAGGAGTTGATCTAATCAAGGATGATGAAATCCTGTTTGAAAATGAACTTACTCCTTTTGAAAAGAGAATCACTCTTGGGAAACAGGTTCTCGATGAAGTCTATGAATCTACTGGTCACAGAACCTTATATGCTGCCAATCTGACAGGAAGAACCACACAGCTTAGTGATAAAGCAAAAAAAGCGGCTGAGCTTGGAGCCGACGCCCTGTTGTTCAATGTGTTCGCCTACGGTTTGGATGTACTGCAGGAACTAAGGGAAGATGACGAAATCGGCATTCCAATCATGGCTCACCCTGCAGTAAGCGGTGCGTTGACATCGGCTGATGAATATGGTTTTTCACATTCCTTGCTTTTGGGAAAATTACTCCGCTATGCCGGAGCAGACTTCTCGCTGTTCCCGTCACCTTATGGAAGCGTGGCGCTCGAAAAGCAGCAGGCAATATCAATAGCCGCAGCACTGACTGCTGAGGATCAATTCAAAAGGACATTCCCGGTTCCGTCAGCAGGTATCCATCCAGGAATGGTCCCATTGCTTGTAAAAGATTTCGGAACAGATTCAATCATTAATGCGGGTGGAGGCGTACATGGCCATCCTGGCGGAGCACAGGGGGGCGGCAAGGCATTCAGGCAGGCAATTGAAACAGTTCTTCAAGGAAAAACGCTTGAAGAGGGCGCACATGAGCATGAAGAGTTAAAAATTGCTATAGGTCTTTGGGGTTTAGCCGAGGCAGTGGCGAAATGAGCCAGCCAGTGATTTTTTGTGACTTCGACGGAACCGTAACCGAAAAGGACAATATCATAGCGATCATGAAGGAATATGGCCCTGAAGGATGGGACGAAATAAAGGAAGCGGTGCTTGATCGCAACATTTCCATAAGGGAAGGCGTAGGGAAAATGTTTTCCCTTCTTCCCGTCCACCTTAGAGAAGAAATCATTGAGTTTACCGTCAAGAATGCAAGGATACGCCCTGGTTTCCAGGAATTTCTGGATTACGCCAGTGAAGAAGGAATCCCTGTATACATCGTAAGCGGTGGAATTGATTTTTTCATAGAACCTATCATTCAACAATTTGGCCCAATTGCTGGCATTTACTGTAACAGTTCTGATTTTTCTGGAAAAACAATCAAAATTGAATGGCCGAACAGCTGCGATGAGCAATGTTCAAATGATTGCGGCTGCTGCAAACCATCAATCATGAGAAAGTTAGAAAAAAGCGGAGATTATAAAATCGTCATTGGCGACTCCGTTACCGATCTTGAAGCCGCTAAACAAGCAGACTTGGTGCTGGCGAGAGATTACTTGAAGGATAAATGTGACGAGTGGCCGATTCGACATATATCATATGGAACGTTTTATGACTGTATTGAAGCTCTTAAAACTGAGATAGGGGTGAAAGGATGAGCATTTTAGAATCGAAGTGGGAAGAACTGGCGGATGTAAAGGCTGAACTGGCTGAGCGTGACTGGTTTATGGGAACGAGCGGCAATCTTGCGATTAAAGTGAACAGTGCCCCGGTGCAATTCCTTGTGACAGCGAGTGGAAAAGATAAGCGGAAAAGAACTGATGAGGACTTTTTGCTTGTTGATCAATTCGGCCGTCCGGTGGAGGAAACCCACTTGAAGCCTTCCGCTGAAACATTGCTTCATGTAGAGGTATACAGGAAGACAAACGCTGGATGCAGCCTGCATGTCCATACGATTGATAACAATGTCATCTCCGAGGTATATGGAGACAGGGGTGAGGTGCAATTCCAGGGACAGGAATTAATTAAAGCTTTCAACATTTGGGAGGACGATGCTGTACTGAAAATTCCCATTATTCCAAATTATGCGCATATTCCAACCCTTGCTAAAGCTTTCTCAGAGCATGTAAAAGGAGACGCCGGAGCAGTATTGATCCGAAACCATGGCATCACAGTCTGGGGAAGAAACGCATTTGAAGCTAAAAAAATTCTCGAAGCAACTGAGTTTTTATTCCGGTACCAGTTAAGATTACTCGAGCACAAACCATTCCAATTGTTCAAGGTAGTTTAAAGCAGGATCCTTAGAGCAAATTCTCATTAAGCAAATTAAAGACATTTTAAAAAGGGAGAGATTCTCATGGCATTTATCGTAAAGCAAAATACACAGGAAAAAATTGTTGAAGAGCAGCAGGTAGAAGCATTTCTAAACGATCAGGAAGTTATCTATGAAAAGTGGAATATCAATAAGCTGCCAGCAAACCTTCAGGAAAAGTTCCTCTTAACTGATGATGAAAAACAACAGATTCTCGAAGCCTTCAAAGCTGAGATTGAAGACATTTCCGCACGCAGAGGCTACAAAGCTCAGGACGTCATTTCACTGTCTGACAATACACCGAATCTTGACCAGCTGCTTGCAAATTTCAAACAGGAACACCATCACACGGATGATGAAGTAAGATTTATCGTCAGCGGCCATGGAGTATTTGTCATCCAGGGCAAAGACGGAGAGTTTTTTGAAGTTTTCCTGAATCCAGGAGACCTGATCTCCGTCCCTGAAAATACTCGTCATTACTTCACGCTTCAGGATGATCGCCAGGTAGTTGCGGTAAGAATTTTCGTGACGACTGAAGCTGGGTTCCTATTTACGAAGAGGAAAAAGTCAGCCAGTAATCATGATGACCCGCAAACATTGTCGAAGAAAAAATTTTTTGTTGTGAATATTGTCTAATTTTGCGAATCTATTTACAATCAAACAAGCATTTGCCATAATTCTTCAAGTAAACTTTTATTTATTTAAGGAATTAAAGTAGTAGAGGAGATATAGAAGTGTATCAATCGCAAAATGCTTTATTAAAGGAAATTGATCGCGCTAGGGAAATGATGGTGGCTGCTGCAATGGAAACTGGATACACGAGTGAGGAAACGATCTATCGTAGCCAGGAACTAGACCGTCTAATTTATGAATATCAAACTTTATGCAAAGAGACAGAAATACAGCGGCAAAAAGCAAAAGTTTTATTCAGGCAAATGATTCTGCTGACAAAGAAACAATATATTTTAGCTCATGCGTGATAACATTCCGTCATATCGAAAAAATTAGCCACTGCCGGGAAATTGGCGGTGGCTAAAATGTTTCTATAAGATGACTTCAATGAACAATTCCCTCAAGTTCTTTCCAGTCCGCACGCTAAAAAAATTTAACAATTTGCTCAAAATTTCACGAGAAAATATCTTTGTGTGATTTTTATCATATTTTTATATGCTTATTTTATATATTTTTAACATAGATAGGTTTTTATCATCATATTGCTAACGCACCCCAAGTTAACTTCAACCATATTACCATTCTATACAATGGGCTTACTTATGTTTATGGATGTTTTACCTCATTTTTCGCAAATTGAATTCCATCTATGTTATCTGCCTTTTTAAATGTTGGTACTATGCTTGTAATGCGATTCATATATCGTACTACATGGCATTTTATTTATATAGGCTGTGTTTACAGATTTCATTTCATCATAATGTAACATCAGCCTTTATTGAAGCTGTTTTCATTATATTCGTTTTCTGAAAGGGCATTTGCCATCTAATCAGGAGGATTTTCTTGGTATCAAAAGTCTTTTCCTCATTCATCTTTCTATAGAAAACGTTTTCAAACGAAAACAGCCAATGGTAACCGCTTACAAGTTAATAGTTTTTCATTTTGAGGAGGGGAAAAGAGAGTATGCACATTGTCGTATGTGTCAAGCAAGTGCCCGATACAAAGATCATCAAAATCAATCCTAATACGAATACTCTGGACAGGCGGAGCGCACCAGCAATTTTAAACCCTTATGATGCCACGCCGTACAGGAAGCAGTCAAAATAAGGAACAAAACAGGCGGAACGATTTCTGTTCTTTCAATGGGGCCGCCGCAGGCTGTAGCTGTGATTAAGAAAAGTGTTGAAATAGGCGCTGACCAGGGATACCTGATCTCAGACAGGGCGTTTGCGGGTGCAGATACCCTGGCTACAAGCTATGCGCTCTCCAAAGCGCTTCAAAAAATATCGAAGGATAATCCGATTGACCTGGTTATCTGCGGCAAGCATGCGATTGATGGGGATACCGGACAGGTAGGACCAGGCATCGCCCGCAGGCTGGATATACCGCCAATTACGAATGTTATTGAAGTTTCAGAGGTTAATAAAGGAGAAAAATATGTCCATCTCAAGCGTAAGCAAATCGATGGATACGAAGTTATTCAGTCACAGCTCCCTTGCTTACTGACTGTTGAAAAGGAGATTAATGACATAGAGTATGCACCGCTTACAAATATGATCAATGCAGCACGATATGAGCCGGTCATCTGGACTGTAAATGATCTTGAGGATGTAGATAAGACACAGCTGGGATTAAAAGGATCTCCAACTATTGTTGGCAAGATGTTCAGTCCTCCAAAGCTTGAAGGCGGGAAAAGAATTGAAGGAAGCTCTGATTCTCAGGTAGAACAGCTTATGGGAATTTTAATGGAAAGAAAAGATTTATTGAAAATTAAAGCAGCCAACTCATGATTCCAATTATAAAGGGGGAATAGCAGATGGAAGAAAACCAGGGAGTCTGGGTATTCATTGAAGTAAATGAAGGAAGTATTGAAGGTGTTTCACTGGAATTGCTAGGTGAGGGAAGGAAGCTTGCAGACAAGCTGGAAGTTCCGCTTTCCGGAGTGATGCTCGGAGAAGGTGTCATGCCTTTAGCTAATGAAGTTATCTATGCTGGTGCAGATCAAGTATATGTTGTTGATCATGCGGTCCTGAAGAATTATCGGACTGAATCATATATGAAGTGTGTCTGTACACTGGCCGAAAAATATAAGCCGGAAATCTTCCTTTATGGAGCAACGCCAAATGGAAAAGACTTGGCGAGTGCTGTTGCAACTGATTTAAGTACAGGTTTGACAGCTGATACGACGATGCTCGATGTTGATGTTGAGAAAAGATTGCTTGAGGCTAGCCGTCCTGCTTTTGGCGGAAATATCATGGCTACTATCCTATGTAAAAACACAGGCCGCAAATGGCAACAGTACGGCCTAAGGTCATGAAAGCACTTCAACCAGATGAAGGCAGGAAGGGAGTCATCATTGAAGAGGAGTTAGAACTTCGGGAAGAAGATATGCGCACAAAAGTGCTTGAAATTGTGAAGGATGTAACAAAAAAAGCAAGCCTTGCAGAGGCCCATGTCATCGTTGCTGGCGGGAAAGGTTTAGGCGACATCCAGGGATTCCAGCTTATTCATGAGCTAGCGGAAGTAATTGGTGCAAGTGTCGGGGGAACAAGGGATGTCGTTGAGGCAGGATGGCTGAAGCATGAGCAGCAAGTAGGTCAGACTGGTGAGACTGTCACTCCGAAAATCTACTTTGCGATCGGTATCTCAGGAGCGATCCAGCATGTGGAAGGTATGAAAAACTCTGAGCTGATCATCGCAATCAATAAGGATGCGAACGCTCCGATTTTCGATGTTGCCACGTATGGCATTGTCGGCGATGCATTGGAAATTGTTCCGAAACTAATCAAGCAGTTCAAAGAGCTCAGCAAAGAGAAGGGCGGGGAAATGAGCTATGTCTGAAAAATTTGATGTGATCGTCGTAGGAGCCGGCCCTGCTGGAACTTCATGTGCCTATAACTGTGCAAAAAACGGATTAAAAGTATTGTTGATCGAACGCGGGGAATACCCCGGATCAAAGAACGTTATGGGTGGAGTCCTTTACCGTAAACAAATGGAAGACATCATTCCGGAGTTTTGGAAGGATGCTCCTCTCGAAAGGCCTGTGGTTGAACAGCGATTCTGGATGATGGATAAAGAATCGGTTGTCCAGTTTGGTTACAAAGGTCTCGAATGGGCAGTTGAACCATATAATAACTTTACAGTGCTGCGTGCCCAGTTTGATCAGTGGTTTGCACAGAAAGCTGTCGAACAAGGTGCATTGTTGATTAATGAAACGGTGGTCACTGAATGTATCGTTGAGAATGGCAAGGTTATAGGCGTCCGCACTGATCGCCCTGATGGAGAGGCGTTTGCAGATGTCGTCGTTCTTGCAGACGGAGTAAACTCCCTGCTTTCCAAGCAGCTTGGATTCCACAGGGAATTCCGTCCCGATGAAGTTGCCTTGACGGTTATGGAAGTAATCAATCTGCCGAAGGACAAAATCAATGACCGCTTCAATCTTGAAGGAAATCATGGTACTACGATTGAGATTTTCGGTGATTCAACAAAAGGCAACCTGGGTACAGCCTTCCTTTATACAAACAAAGAAAGCTTGAACATCGGGGTAGGAACGACACTGTCAAGCATGATCAAAGCCAAATTGAAGCCATATGAGCTGCTTGATTACCTGAAAAAACATCCAATGGTTCGTCCTTATCTTGAGGGCGGGGAGTCAGCAGAATACCTGGCCCACTTGATTCCTGAAGGAGGATTCAATTCTGTGCCGAGAGTTGCCGGAAATGGTGTGCTTGTAGTAGGGGATGCTGCCCAACTGGTCAATGCCATTCACCGTGAAGGCTCAAACATGGCGATGGCTTCAGGACAAATGGCGGCGGAAGCAATCGTTGAGGCCAAAAAAGATGGTGACTTCAGTGAGAACAGCCTGAATCGCTATAAGGAAGCATTATTCGGAAGCTTTATCATCAAGGACCTTGAAAAGTATAAGGATGCAGCACATACCTTTGAGACATACCCGCAATACTTCAAGGAATACCTGCCAATGATGAATAAAGCGATGAGCAAGTTCTTCACAGTCGATGGAACTCCGAAGAGAGAGAAGCAGAAGGAAATCATGCGCAGCGTGACGGCTGAAAAAGGACCTTTAGGGTAATGCAAGACATCTATCGTGCCTGGAAGGCGGTGAAATAATGTCAACGACAAACATCGAGGAAAAACAATTTCTTTTAAGGTTTAAGTGTGACACAAAATCGCATCTGACAGTTTTGGACCATGACGTCTGCATGACTCAGTGCCCTGACAAACTCTGTACCGTATTCTGCCCTGCAGAAGTCTATAAGTGGGAAGGAAAGAGGATGCAGGTTGGCTATGAAGGCTGCCATGAGTGTGGCAGCTGCCGGATCGGCTGTCCGTACCAGAATATCAAGTGGGAATACCCTAAAGGCGGACACGGAATTGTGTTCAGGCTTGCTTAATAGTTAAAAAGATGAGACTGGCGGACATATATTGTTCGTCGGTCTTTTTTGCGTTTATAATGCTGAATTAATGTATCAGAAAAGATAAGGGTGAATGAAACGACTGGAAGTATCGTAAAAGAGGGAAAAAATCAAAAAATTAGGTGTATTTCCCAGGAATTACTTGGATGAGGTTAAAAAGGATCGTACTTATGAGTAATTGGCATAAACATTTATGCTATATTCATCATATGTAAGTTTATTCACAAATGGTTTTAAAAAAAGGTGGAGCCATAAAGAGAGGGATAAATGAGGGGGTTAACTAATTTTTTCTTGCTGGCGCACTGCGTGAAGCGGGTCACTAAGGATCTCTTTTTCTATATTCCGCGCTGCCTCAACAGCTTCATCAAAACGGTCATACAGAGTTGAAGTATATACTGGTTTGCCAGCATCATAGTTTCCGGATGAGTCTGATTTATATATCGTAACGTTCCAATGGTAAAATTCCCGGCCATCTTCCTGGTGGCCCTGAAGTCCAATCAGTAAATGAGTATGCAGCATGTCAGGCTGGAGATCGAGGAAGGCTTTCTTGTCACTGAGTCCGGCTGGCACAAGTGACTTTTCATAAAAATCGCGATACAAATTATTTTGCAATGTAAATTCACTCCTTTAACTTTAAGCTATAAATTCATTATATGTAAGGTTTTAAATTATTTGAAGAATAATTGTTAAAATTTTTAGAAATTTTAACAAGGTGTCATTTTTTCTTCACATTTTCTCAATTTGGCAGAAATTGTGATGCCTATCACAACCCCTAATGCGATTGCTTTCTATAATAAAACTATCAAAACAAATAGGAGGCTGATTAGGATGACAGGCTGTATGAGTGGTATCAACCAGGATTCAAGTTTTACATTAAGTGCAGGTCTTCAACAATTAAAAAATGAACATCCACCTTTATTGGTGATGCTTGCGAATCTTTTGGATATTTCAGTGAAGATCGAGGAAAGGGAGCAAATGGAGGAGAACTTCTCGAAGCTGAGAAAGCTGGTCATTGAGTTCCTTGCCGAGCTTGAACCGCATTCTGAGCGTGAGGAAGGCGTGTTGTTTGAGATGATGGCTGTTTATATTGGAAGGGAAATGGGACCTATTGCGGTTATGGAATATGAACATGATCAGGCAAAACGCTTCATTGGAACCTTCCTCCACAATACAAAAGATGGCACAACAGGGTTTACAAATGAGAAAATGACCGAAAATGCTCAAATGATAAAAAATGCCAACTACACTTTGGTGGGCCATTTCGCTAAAGAAGAAAGCATCCTTTTCCCCATGGCAGAAAATATGTTCAGCGAGGAAGAAAAGCAGGAGCTGGCAGAGCGTATAAAATTAATTTAATACTAACTAAAAAGGGTGAAGCCATCAAAGCTTCACCCTTTCTGTATATAAATTAAGCTTCTGTAATCGTTACAAGCTTAATGTCTTTCGTATCGAATCTATAAAAAACATTATCTTCACCAGTGAATTCAATCTGGCCTTCTTGGTCCTTGGCATCCTGGATGGCTTCTGAAATATTTTCTACCTCGATTGGTCGTGAAACTTTAAAATCTTTTTCAAAAAAATAATTAATCTTAAACTTAGACATGATGATCTCCCTTCTTTTATCTTCACTTTCTTTTTTTCCTTAATAGGATCATGTCTAAACATAAATATGCAAATGGAATATTTTTGTTAGGCTCTTTTCGTGGCTTTGTTGCTTTCTTAAATAATTCTCGCAACCATGTTTAGAAATATCCTCGAAAAGAGCCTTGTATTAATTACTCCATTCAGCAAGTTTTTCATCTTTTGGAAGGAACATGGTCAGTATACCAAGCAAGGGAAGGAAGCCGACAAAGATGATCATCATTGGCAGCCCAATCAAGTCAGCAAGATATCCAAGGCCGACAGATCCAATTGCGCCCATTCCGAATGCCAGACCAACTGTCAGGCCAGCCATCGTGCCGATTTTACCCGGAACGAGCTCCTGGGCATAAACCACGGTAACTGAAAAGCTCGACATCAGGATGAATCCGCTTATCGTCAACAGGGCGAACGCAGCGGCATATGGCATAAATGGAATGATTGCAGACAGTGGAGCAGTCGCTACCATCGAAAGAAAAATAATGTTTTTCTTTCCAAAACGGTCTGCCAGAGGGCCTCCGAAAAAAGTCCCGAATGCACCTGCAACAAGGAACGCAAACAGAAATATTTGTGCTTCCTTAATCGAAAGGCCATATTTATCGATTGCATAAAAGGCATAGAAGTTCGTCATACCTGAAATATACCAGGACCGGGCAAAAATCAAAAATAAAATCAGGACAAATGCCATTTTGATATTTTTTGATATTCCCATATTTACTTGTTTGCTGGCCTGTTTGGCTTTGGCGGCTATTTTTTCATAATCCAATCTTCGGCTGTACCAGGCTGCGATATATAAGAGCAGACCAACAGCTATTGCCGCAACTAACGTAAACCAAACAGCTCCGAATTGGCCAAGCGGGACGAGGATGAGCGCTGTAATCAGAGGGGCAAGTGCCTGCCCGGAATTGCCGCCGACCTGGTAAATGGATTGTGCCAATCCCCTGCGCGGGCCGGCTGCCATATAGGCTACACGGGAACCCTCAGGATGAAAAACAGCTGAGCCAAGTCCAATGAATAAAACTGAAAGAATAACAAACTCAAAGCTCGAAGCGAACGCGAGTCCGAGAACACCGAACATAGTCGAGGTCAAACCGAGCGGAAGGGCAAAGGGGATGGGCTTTTTGTCGGTTGCCATTCCAATCAAAGGCTGAAGAATGGAAGATACAATATTCAAAGAAAAGGCGATCATTCCTAATTGGGTGAATGAAAGACCCATTGATTTTTCAAGTATTGGGAACATTGCTGGAATGACGGATTGGATGGAATCATTCAATAAATGTACTAACCCGATGATGAAGAGTATTTTATACGCAGTATCATTTTGATTCTGCGGTTTCGCACTGACGGTTGCAGCTGATTGGGTCATGATTGTCTCCTTCTAAAATTATTTCGGTTTCCTACATATCATTTTACAAAAAAAGTCACGAGATAAAAATAGCTTTTCTATTGAAATATATGGTCTGATATAATTTAGAAAATACAGTTTATTTCACCTGGGGGATTATCGTATGGAAAAAGAAGTGAGTTCATTGATGACCCAGGAGATTACACATGATTTTCTGGACCGTTTCGGCTTGGACAGAGAAGTGAAAAAGCTGGGTGATTTTGAGAATTATGTTTATGAAACCGATTGTGAATATCGATTGAGGGTTTCGATTGTTTCTTTTATAAACGGTATACAGTAAGTAGGTCCCGCTCAATAGAAGAATGACCAACAGGAAGAATAAAAAGAAACCAATTTCATCAATTAGCGTACTCAAATAGGCAATCAAAGCAATATCAGTGATTATAGAGATAATCAAAAAGTAGCGGATATATTGCGGTACATGAATTCTCACCTGCTTTTATTTTTTATTATGTTTGTTTATGTAATATGTAATAAAAAACACCAGAGCAATTTGCTGCTGGTGTTTCTGTTTATAAGATGGGAGTATATATTTTACCTATAGCATGTCGGTTCAAACGGTTGTCGGGGCTGACCAAGTCGCTTGCACTTTTCTTATCACCAGCCGCGGCTTGCACCCCCGCCTCCGGACGAGCCGCCGCCACCTCCACGGGGTCCGCCACCGCCGCCTCTCGATATGATCGATAACAACAGGTAGGTAAGGGTGCCTCCGAAGAACATAAAATCGAGGACCACGACGCCGATTACGATGATGATGAGCAGCCAGGATGGTATTGGCAAGTCTTGTTGCTGCTGGACATCACGCGGAGCACTCCCGAATTCATTTGTACCTGAAACTTCGTTGGCAAGCGCTTGGTACGTATTCATGACGGCAAGGTTTGGCTGGGCATTTTGTAAATGTGGAATCGCATATTCATCAAGGATTCGCCCAGCTTTGCCGTCGGGGATAGTTCCCTCAAGTCCATACCCGACTTCGATTCTGATTTTCTTTTCCTGCATAGCTATTACAAGCAGCACTCCATTATTGTTTTCTTCCGTTCCAAGCCCAAATTTACGATAAGCTTCGACAGCGTATTCCTCTATGCTTGACTCACCGATTGATTCGACCGTAAGGACGCAATCTGTGATGTAGTCTGGTCGTCGATCGATCTTCCAATGTTTTTTAATTGTATTTCCTCGTTCTCGCTTAAAACATTTGCGGAATCCTGGACATAAATATCACCAACTGGGGCAGGTATCTCATTTGGTGCCGCGATTGCCCAGGCCGGAAGCAGCAATAGAAGGATGCCAAGTATTGCAGCAAGGCCAGGGAATCTTCTTTGGTTCATCGTCAGCCTCCAAAATCAACCTCAGGGGCTTCCTGTGCCTGAGGGTCCGCCTGGAAGTATTCCTTCTCATCAAAACCTGTTATATTAGCAATAATGGCACCTGGAAATTGCTTTACTTTCCTGTTAAAAACGGATACCTGGTCATTATAATCCTTCCTTGCCACAGCCAATCTGTTCTCAGTTCCTGCAAGCTCATCCATCAGTTGAGTGAACTGCCTGTCCGCTTTCAGGTTTGGGTAGTTCTCAACAACTACAAGCAATCGGCTTAACGCGCTGGACAATTCGGCATTAGCGGTCGCCTGTTCCTCTGGTGTATTCGCCCCGGCTAATCTTGCACGTGCATCTGAAATAGATTGAATGACTTCTTTTTCATGAGCTGCATACCCCTTGACTGAATTGACAAGGTTTGGGATCAGATCGAGCCTTCTCTGAAGCTGGTTCTCTACCTGGGCATATGCATTATTGACATTCTCTTCTTCGGCAACGAAGTTATTGTAACTGCCAACACCCATCATGATGAAAATTCCTAAAATGACTAACAAGCCGATAATAATTCCTAAACCTTTTTTCATTCTAGCCACTCCTAATTCATTGTTGTATGTTGATGCCTGTATTTTTCCCTCAATCGAGAGAATTTTAAACTTAGTACAGAGGACATTCCTTTGTTAAAAAAATAAAGATAAAAGGCTTACTGAAGGCATTTGATTAGTTTTTCTTATAAATTTAAGGGAAATACTGATAAAAACAACAAATTCAGATATACTCTAGTTATGGATTAGTCGTTTAAGGTAAAGGAATGAAATTGTATGAACAATGAGAGAGAAAAATCTTTAAAGTTATTTATTGTATTGTCGAGAGCATACAGGGCTGTTAATGAAAAGGTAAACAAGGTTATTCAAAAAAATGGACTCAACCCGACTGAATTTGCTGTTCTTGAGCTTCTATACCACAAGGGTGAACAGCCATTGCAGCAAATTGGGGGTAAGATTCTGCTGGCGAGCGGCAGTATTACTTATGTAGTCGATAAACTTGAAGAAAAGGGATACTTAAATAGAGTAGCCTGCCCAAAAGACCGCAGGGTGACATATGCGAAAATTTCTGATGATGGAAAAAAATTGATAGAAGAAATTTTTCCAGAACATAGCGCATTGATCCATGAACTTATGGATAGCCTGAATGATGATGAAAAAGATTCAGTAATTGAATTGTTAAAAAAGCTGGGCCTTTCTGTAAGCAAATATTAAAAACGGCAAAAGCCG
>NZ_BAUW01000095.1 GCF_000517385.1 Mesobacillus boroniphilus JCM 21738
GTATTATGACAGGTTTCAGGCTGTGGAGCCCAAAGCTGTCAAGAAAAAGCAGTTATTGTAACACGTTTCAGGTTGAGGAGCTCAAAGTTGTCAAGAAAGTGCAGTTCGATGTGCGGGATCTGCCGCAACTCTTCACCTAAGATGTTCATAATCCCCCAATTTGATGTCATGAACTCGTTAATCCAGTCGGTATATTCACTTAATTCCAAACTGTATATATATTCATGAAATTGTCCAGTTGAGTCATTCGAATGAAAGCGTTTAAAATAGGTTGTAGATGAGAGAAAACAAGGGGGAGATATTATTGAAGAAACTTTCGATTATTGGCATGCCTATGGATTTGGGTCAGATGAGAAGGGGAGTCGACATGGGCCCCAGTGCGATCCGTTATGCTGGAATAAATGAAAGATTAAGAGTGTTATTTGATGAGGTAGAGGATTTGGGAGATATAGCAGTTGCCGGCCAGAGGTAAAAATTGATCCTAATAGCAATCTCCGCAATCTGGAGTTAGTTGCTGAAAAAAATAGCTTGCTTGCTGATGAAGTAGACAGGATTATTGAATCTGAATCATTCCCGCTAGTTTTAGGGGGCGATCATAGCATTGCGATTGGGTCATTGACGGGTGTATCCAAGCATTATAAAAATCTGGGTGTCATCTGGTATGACGCACATGCTGACTTGAATACTGCAGATACTTCACCATCAGGGAATATCCACGGAATGCCGCTAGCTGTCAGCCTGGGGTTGGGACATGAACTGTTGACTCAGCTAGGAGGGTATGCACCGAAGGTTAAACCAGAAAACATTGTCATCATTGGGGCACGTGCTTTGGATGAAGGTGAGAAGGATTTAATCAAGGAGCTTGGTATCAAGGTGTTCACGATGCATGAAATTGATCGGCTGGGGATGGCTACAGTAATAGAGGAAACAGTCAATTACCTTAAAGAAAAGACAGATGGCGTCCATCTATCACTGGATTTGGATGGGCTTGATCCAACAGATGCTCCTGGTGTCGGTACGCCGGTATCCGGAGGTATCAGTTACCGTGAGAGCCACCTGGCTATGGAAATGTTGGCCGAGGCAAAAATCATCACATCAGCTGAATTCGTCGAAGTGAATCCAATCCTTGATGAAAAGAACAAGACAGCTGTCGCGGCAGTGGCGCTGATGGGCTCTTTATTTGGAGAGAAACTTTTGTAATGCGCCAGTAGTTTTGGAAAAGACTCATATTATGAGAAATAATAAGAGAGCAGCGGCCATATCTGGCCGCTGCTCTCTTATTATTAATATAGAAATGTATTTTTTGAAGATAAGTGGTAATATTTATTTAGCAAATGGTCGAGTTTAGTGCTGATATCTACAACCCGTTGATTTGACAGCGAGGTTTTTGCGGCTAATTCAACCATCTCTTTCCGGCAATTTTCAATATCCTTCAACAACGTTTCTGCACACATTGATTGTTTCCTCGCTTTCACTGAAATATAGTCCATGTATACCCCTGAAAAAACTTTTTAAACCAAACTGGTAATGATTTGTTAATATTAACTTATCGTGTTTTTTAGACTTTTTTTGCAAGAATAAGTCAGTTAATAGATGATTTGTCAATTACATACATAAATAAAGTTTATATAAAAAAACGAAACCTTTTACGGAATCGATTCGTATATCGATTAGCCGCATGGAGCGCGGAGGTAAGATAATGGAGACAATCGTAAAACACAGAATAAAACAGGTAATCAAGGGAGACCAGAATGCCTATGGAGAGATTGTTGAGGTATACAAGGACAAGGTATTCCAGCTTTGCTACCGTATGCTCGGGAATCGGCACGAGGCAGAAGATATTGCACAGGAGGCTTTTATCCGTGCATATATCAATATCAACAGCTTCAATCAAAACTTGAAGTTTTCAACATGGCTGTATAGAATTGCAACAAACCTATGTATTGACCGGATCCGCAAAAAGAAACCAGATTACTTTCTGGATGCGGAAGTGCCTGGAACAGATGGACTAACCATGTACTCCCAGGTCCCATCTGAAACTCCTTTGCCAGAGGATGAAGTTGAAAGTATCGAATTGCACGATACGATTCAAAAAGAAATTTCAAAACTCCCCGATAAATACAGATCGGTCATCGTATTAAAGTATATTGAAGAACTCAGCCTGAATGAGATCAGTGAAATACTGGATTTGCCGCTTGGCACAGTGAAGACGAGGATCCATCGAGGAAGAGAAGCCTTAAGGCAACAGTTGCGACACGTATAAGGTGAGGTGAAAGAATATGAAATGTTCCGAACAAATTATTGAATATATGCATGAATACCTAGATGAAGAAATCTCCGAAGAGCATGAAAAGATTTTAAGAGAGCATCTGCAAAGCTGTTCAGATTGCCAGGAATACTTCAGGGAGCTGAATAAAGCAATCGCTCTTGTGCAGAGCACATCTCACATTCAGGCACCAGATGATTTTACTTCAAAAGTAATGGCAGGCCTGCCAAAGGAAAAGAAAAAGACGGAAATCCAGCGTTGGTTCAGGAGTCATCCGCTTTTGACAGCTGCCTCGCTTTTCTTGGCGTTAATGACCGGCAGCATCTTTTCAACTTGGAACGAAGAACATCAATTTTCCGTATCGAAGCAGCCTAATCTGATCGTCGAAAATGATACAGTAATCGTCCCTGAAGGGGAAGTTGTTAAGGGTGATGTCGTTGTAAGGAACGGCAAGGTGAAAATTGAAGGTGAAGTACAGGGGAATGTTACGGTAATTAATGGCGAGAAATACATGGCTGCAGCGGGCAATGTCACCGGAGAGATAACAGAGGTAAATGAAGTATTCGAGTGGATCTGGTATCATATAAAAAAGACCGCCAAAAGTACAGCAGATCTTTTTGAGAACGACGAAAAGGAACAGTCATTCCAGTAGGAATGGCTGTTTTTTAGAGTCCATTAAAAAGGATTAATTGGCAGGAGACTGCAGTAGACTTCATTATTAATTTGAACAACGCTTATGTTATAATAAAAAAGTTACCTTTGTTTATAGGCAGAAGTGCATTGATCATCTTCAGCTTTTTTATACAAAGGCTGTTCTCGTAAAGATTGTTGTTAAAATCCTAAAACCGATTTATACCTATTTTGCAGGTCTGTATTAAGTTTGCATGCTCTTTTCTCATAAGAAGCGTCAACTTTACGAAGTAATATAGGTAATTCAATCCAACGTTGTATTCAATAGCAACAAAGTTTGAGAAAGTTTGAGAAAAGAGTCTTACAAAAGGCTGTTTTCATCATTTTTACGAAAAGGGCTTTACCTACAAGGCTGATTGAACTTTCAGGAAGGTTAGCGACTTTTCTGAGACAGTCTTACTAAACTACTGGAGGAAGTGCAATGTCGTTTGCAGATTTCGAATTTTTAGAATATCTAGCTAATATTGTTGACATTCTCCTGGTTTGGTTCGTCATTTATAAGCTGATTGCGATAATTCGAGGGACAAAGGCTGTCCAGCTTTTAAAAGGGATCTTTGTCATCCTGATCGTAAAGTTTGTCAGTGATTACTTCGGATTGAACACTCTTAGCTGGATGATGGAACAAGTACTAACCTGGGGATTCTTGGCCATTATCATCATCTTCCAGCGAGTTGCGCCGGGCACTCGAACAGCTCGGCAGGGGGCGGCTCTTTGCCAGATCAGGGCTGCAGGAAGAGGAAGATGAAGAGAAGATGGTGGAGGCCATTACCAAGGCAACCGATTATATGGCGAAGCGCCGGATCGGAGCATTGATCTCAATTGAAAGAGAAACAGGAATGAGTGATTACATAGAAACAGGCATACAGCTTCAATCCAGAATCTCCTCTGAACTGTTGATTAATCTTTTTATACCGAATACACCGCTTCATGATGGAGCTGTTGTCATACAAAAAAACATCGTAGCAGCGGCTGCATGTTATTTGCCGCTGTCGGAAAGTCCGTTCATTTCGAAGGAGCTGGGTACAAGGCATAGAGCCGCACTAGGAATCAGTGAAGTAACCGACAGTATCACGATTGTTGTTTCTGAGGAGACAGGGAATGTATCGGTTACCCGGAATGGTGAACTTTACCGTGACTTGAGTGGGGAAACGCTAAGGGAACTGCTCACAGCCGAACTGATTTCACCATCTAGAATCAAGCAGGCCGCTTCTACCCGCTGGAATTGGAGGGGGAAGAAAAATGGATAAATGGATGGATAATCCCTGGTTCATAAAAGTGGTTGCCTTGGTTCTAGCCGTCCTGCTTTTTGGGTCTGTACCTAAAAACGATCCAGATAAGCCTGGTGATGTGAATGTGCCATCAGATGAAAAGGTGGAGACGGTTGAAGAAGTACCAGTGAAAAGGATTTATGATACCGATACTCTGGTAGTATCCGGTGTTCCCGAGACTGTTTCTGTCACACTGCAAGGTCCGAAAAACCTTGTTCAGCAGGCTAAGACACTACGGAATTTCGAAGTGTTCGTAGATTTGACAGATGCTGAACTCGGAAATCAGCGAGTCCCGATTACGATTAAAGATGTCTCGGATCGCCTGACCGTTACCATCGAACCTGGTTATGCGAATGTTTCCATCCAGGAGAAGGTAACGAAGGAATTCAGGGTGGAGGCTGAGTTCAGCAGTAATATAGTTGAGGAAGGCTATATAGCGAGAAGCCGGCGGTAAAGCCTAATAAAGTCCAAATTACAGGTGCCAAAGATGTAGTTGATAAAATCACCTTTGTGAAAGCAACTGTCAATTCATCAGGGAAAATATCAGAAACAATCACACGAGAAGCAAGTGTACTTGCTCTGGATAAGGATATGAACAAGCTTAATGTCGTTGTGGAACCTCAGGTTGTCGAGGTAACAATCCCGGTTAAAAGCTCAACTAAGAAGGTACCGATTAATATTGTCCGAAAAGGTATTCCTGCAAGTGGAGTAACAATCGATTCAATAACGTTGGAAACGAAGGAAGCTGAGATTGTCGCTGACCCAAGCGTACTCGAGGATTTTGATAATGTCAGGGTAGAAGTGGATGTCAGCAAGATTGACGAGGATACGGAGATAACCCTCCCAGTCATCATCGGTGAAGGAATTGTCAAGGTATCGCCTGAAACGGTAAAAGTGGCCGTGAAAGTCACAAAGGCTTCCGAGAAAAGTATTTCAAACGTTCCCATAGAAATCGATGGGATGGATGATGGCTATGAAGTCAATTTCCTTGATCCTGCAAACGGTCAGGCTAATTTGACCGTTTCCGGGCCGAGTGATATTGTTTCAGCCCTGTCATCCGATGATTTTAAGATCCTGATCGATGTGTCGGAACTGGATGAAGGAAATCATGAAGTCGACATGAAGGTGACAGCACCTCAAAATATAACGTGGAAGTTGGCTAAACCAAAAGCCAGTATATCGGTTGCGAAAAAAGATGCGTAATTGACTGCAATTTTCCATACAAGGAGAGATTTTAAGAATGGATAAATATTTCGGTACAGACGGAGTACGTGGTGTTGCGAACAGCGAATTAACGCCAGAATTAGCTTTCAAGCTTGGCCGCTTTGGTGGCTATGTCCTTACAAAGGAACATGATCGCCCTAAAGTTTTAATTGGAAGGGACACTCGTATTTCCGGACATATGCTTGAAGGAGCGCTGGTTGCCGGTCTATTATCAATCGGAGCGGAAGTTATGAGGCTCGGTGTCATCTCTACTCCAGGGGTAGCGTATTTGACGAAGGCTCTTGGCGCGCAGGCAGGAGTGATGATTTCTGCATCTCACAATCCAGTTGCGGATAATGGCATCAAATTCTTTGGCCCGGATGGATATAAGCTATCTGATGATCAAGAGAATGAAATCGAGCAATTGATGGATATGGAAGCAGATGAGCTTCCACGTCCCGTAGGCGCTAACCTTGGACAGGTGAATGATTATTTTGAAGGTGGCCAAAAGTACCTTCAATATCTTAAGCAATCGGTTGATGAAGAATTCACCGGGCTGCATATTGCGCTTGACTGCGCACATGGCGCAACATCCTCATTGGCTACGCATTTATTTGCTGACCTTGATGCCGATACTTCAACGATGGGAGCATCGCCAAACGGCTGAATATCAATGATGGAGTTGGATCGACTCATCCTGAAGCACTTGCAGCGTTCGTTAAAGAAAAGGGTGCAGATCTTGGGCTTGCTTTTGACGGTGATGGCGACCGCTTGATTGCGATTGATGAAAAGGGGAACATCGTTGATGGCGACCAAATTATGTATATTTGCGGAAAGTTCTTGAAGGAAAGAGGTCAGCTGAAGCAGGGAACCGTTGTTTCTACGGTAATGAGCAACCTTGGTTTTTACAAAGGGTTAGAAGAACACGGAGTCCAAAGTGTTCAGACTGCTGTTGGCGACCGTTATGTAGTTGAAGAAATGAAGAAGAATGGTTACAGCCTCGGCGGAGAGCAATCAGGCCATATCATCTTCCTTGACTACAATACAACAGGTGACGGCTTGCTAACTGGCCTTCAGCTTGCCAATATCATGAAAGCAACGAACAAGCCGCTTTCTGAACTGGCTGGGGAAATGAAGAAATACCCTCAGGTACTCGTGAATATCCGCGTAACTGATAAGCACCATGTAACAGATAACGAGAATGTAAAAGCAGTGATCGAACAGGTTGAAGCGGAAATGAACGGCAACGGCCGTATCCTTGTTCGTCCTTCCGGTACAGAGCCATTGGTCCGTGTCATGGCAGAAGCGGCGACAGCAGAGCTTTGCGAAGAATATGTAAGACGAATTGCTGTTGTAGTTGAAGAAGAAATGGGATTAAAAGAATAAGATCAGTCATATGCATAGGGCTTCGGCACATAAAAGAGCCTTATGCATATTTATTTATAGAGAAAGTTTATTTTTTTACTTAGAGAAGTGTCCAGCTCCAGCGCCTAGCCCTTCGAGTCGCTTCGATCCGCCCAATGAAGTCAAAGAGCGACTTCACTGGTCGGCCCTCCAGCGCTTGTCAGGGCTGACCAAGGCGCTTGCACTTTTCTTGAGAAGGGAGTTTTTAGCCGGCCGGTAAAGGGTATTTGTAAGGGAAGGCTGTTTTCCTTTGTTTTCTATTGACGCATGCATGAGTATCATGTATGATAATCCTGTTTTTGTAAATAAGGCTGTTTATTTTCAAAAAGCCTTTAAAGAACGATTTTATCGAAAGGTGGGCAGAGGTTCATCAAGGGAAAACGAAAGCGCCAGGACTAATTCTTGACCGTTTATATGGATTAGTTGACGAGGTGGAGGTTTATCGAAGTTTCGGCGGATGCCTCCCGGCTGAAAGCACAGCCGCGAATTCCATCTTTAAAACATTAAGGCAACTTAATGCACAAAGAGATGGGGATGCTAAAACTAGCGAGGATTAGATAATAAAGTCTGACCTCAAACCGATTATATGAGATAAGGGGGCAAGCTGCCCCTATTATAAGAGGCTTCTTGCCCCCTGTCCTACAGGAGGAAAAGAAGTTATGTGTGGAATCGTTGGATATATTGGAAATAATGACTCGAAAGAGATTTTATTAAAAGGTCTTGAAAAGCTTGAATACAGAGGCTATGATTCTGCGGGAATCGCTGTCATGAATGAAAAGGGAGTTCACGTTTTTAAGGAAAAAGGACGCATTGCGGACCTTCGCAACGAAGTGGACAACGATGTAATGGCGAACGCTGGTATCGGCCATACTCGCTGGGCTACTCACGGTCCTCCAAGCAAGGTGAACGCTCACCCTCACCAGAGCTCAACTGGCAGATTGACTCTTGTCCACAATGGCGTTATCGAGAATTATGATCTATTGAAGCGCGAGTATTTGCAGAATGTCGAATTGAAAAGTGAAACAGACACTGAAATTATCGTTCAGTTAATTGAACTGTTCGTAAAAGAAGGTCTAAGCTTAGAAGAAGCGTTTCGGAAGACACTGACACTTTTGCATGGTTCATATGCACTTGCCCTAATAGATGAGCAAAATGAAGACACTATTTTTGTGGCGAAAAACAAGAGCCCGCTTCTTGTCGGCCTTGGCGATGGCTTCAATGTTGTTGCCAGTGATGCAATGGCAATGATCCAGGTAACAAATCAATATGTTGAACTGATGGACAAGGAAATGGTGATTGTCAATAAGGACGAAGTGACAATCAAGAACCTTGAAGGAGAAGTTATTTTACGCGCTCCTTACACAGCAGAGCTTGATGCAAGGGACATTGAAAAGGGAACATACCCACACTACATGCTCAAGGAAATCGACGAGCAGCCGCTTGTGATGCGTAAAATCATCCAGAACTACCAGAATGCCGAAGGCGCGCTTGAAATCGACTCTGACATCGTTGCTGCAATGAAGGATGCAGACCGTATCTACATCGTCGCTGCGGGTACTTCCTACCATGCCGGCCTTGTTGGCAAGCAGTTCATTGAAAAATTGGCGAAGATTCCTGTTGAAGTTCATATCTCAAGTGAGTTCGGCTACAACATGCCTCTTCTTTCTGAAAAGCCATTGTTCATCTTCATTTCACAGAGCGGAGAAACTGCTGACAGCCGTCAGGTTCTTGTTCAGGTGAAGGAAATGGGCTATAAGGCATTGACGATTACGAACGTACCTGGTTCAACGCTTTCCCGTGAAGCAGATTACACTCTTCTTCTTCATGCTGGTCCGGAAATCGCGGTTGCTTCAACAAAAGCTTACACAGCACAGCTTGCTGTCCTGGCGATTTTAGCTGAAGTAACAGCTCGCGGAATTGGCCACGAAGTAGACTTCGACCTTGTTCAGGAATTAGGAATCGTGGCGACAGCTATGGAGGCTCTTTGCGATGACAAAGAAGAATTCGAAAGCATCGCTCGCGAATACCTGACTGTCACAAGAAACGCATTCTTCATCGGACGCGGAATCGACTTCTACGTAGGACTTGAAGGCGCGTTGAAGCTAAAGGAAATTTCGTACATCCAGGCTGAAGGCTTCGCAGGCGGAGAATTGAAGCACGGAACAATCGCTTTGATCGAAGAAGGCACACCAGTCATTGCCCTTGCAACACAAGAATTCGTTAACCTGAGCATCCGTGGAAACGTCAAAGAAGTCGTTGCCCGCGGAGCGAACCCGTGCATCATTTCCATGAGTGGACTGGAAACAGATGAAGACCGCTTCGTCATTCCAGAAGTGCACGGTCTATTAACACCTCTTATCTCAGTAATACCAATGCAATTGATTTCTTACTACGCAGCATTGCACCGCGACTGTGACGTCGATAAGCCACGTAACCTGGCTAAGTCTGTTACGGTTGAATAAAATACTTTAAAATCGAGAAGGGTTGTTAAACTAAAATAAAGTTTGAAGTATGTTAAAATAGTCTGCTTAAAAAGAAAAAAGTTCGCACAAAGTCTTGTGGGTGTATCCAGTGTATGGGTATACTCACGGGGCTTTTTTTATGTTTATTTTGGGATTCCAAAAGTTTTTCGTGAGGATCAAGGTGTCCCTTACGGGTTGGACCATTTCTACAAGTACAACAAAAGGGGAAGCCCACGTCCAGTAGCGTGTAACAAGCCCCAAGCAAGGTTCTCGCCCGTAAAAAATTATATAAATAAGTATAGGTAACGAGGTAAGCATGGGAATGACGGTGGTATAGGGGAAACCGTAAGGTATAGTAGAGTGCTCATCTTTCAAGGGAAGCCCACGTCCATTAACGTGTACTAGTCCCAAGCAAGGACCTCGCCCGTAAAAAATATATAAATAAATAGGTATAGGATACGTGGTAAGTATGGGAATGGCGGTGGTACAGGGGATACCGTAAGGTAAAAGAGTGTGCTTCATCTATCAAGGTAAACCCCCGTCCGGCAACGTGTAATAAGCCCCAAGCAGAGTTCTCGCCCCCTAAAAATAAATATATATAAATAATTAGGTATCGGTCACGAGGTAAGTATGGGAATGGCGATGGTACAGGGGAAGCCGTAAGGTATAGTAGTGTGCTTCATCTTTCAATGGAAGCGCACGTCCCGAAACGTGTGATCCGCTCCAGACTTTAGCACTCGCCCATAAAGAAATAAAATAAAAATAAAAATAAATAATTATGTTTCGGTCACGAGGTAAGTATGGGAATGACGGTGGTATAGGAGAAACCGTAAGGTCCATGTATAAGAGATTAGACTATCGAATTGGAAACGTATCTTCGATACTCCTATTATTGGCAAGGTCCGAATATCATATCTGCAATACTTATACCAGACCTATCCTTTGTGTAAATCAGGTGTACCACATCCCCACGTACGGTAAGACCCCACCATTCTCAGCATATACTCTACTCCAATAAATGGTTATCTTCTCTTAACAAATAGCCCAATACATTATTCCCCTAATATCGTCAATTGGAGCAAATATAAACAATACAATTGCATAGATACTCCATCCGAAGGCTTGAATTGGATATGGTTCAGGAGGCACCGTAAGGTGCCTTTTTTAGTTTTGGTCACTCAATTCATTTGTTGTTCGCCCCTATATCACTAAGCAAACTTTATTCTCATCATATTAATTTTCTGTGTTCATTTACGCAGAAAGTGAGCAAATCCTTGAGCAAACTTTATTCTCAAAGACTAATTGGGAAAATGCCAGTGAAGTCAGATGTATCAAGGGGTTTACCCAATAACCAATTTCAACAAACTTTATTCTCATTTAACATAGTTACAAAAATCTATTTACAGTAAAAATTTTAGTTAGGAGAAGAATGAGAATAATGTTTTCTTAAACTCATAAAAAAGATTACTGAAGATATTGAATGTGCCTAACCGGCCCGTTAGAATCGAGTTACTAAAAATTCACAAGGGTACTAGATCCTATTGCAGTAGAGGAAGTGAAGTATGACTAAACGTAATCAATCTTGGAATGAGAATAAATATAATCGGTTTATTAAAGAAGGACGGGGACAGGGAGCAGGTAAGGAATATAACCCGTGGTTGACTATTCAGGATTTCCCTTCTATGGGAGAGTATCACGAATACTAGGGTGGAAGAGTGGTAGGTACATCATTTATTTTCAGATTTGCAGGCTCGCTACTTTTATATGTTGGAGTGGGAGGAGACAGTTGTTGACATTCGAGAACATTTTCCCCTATTGGACATTGAAGATACTATTCAACATAAATCAGATTTGAATTTCAAACTATTTACAGATAAAGAAAGTGGATATCCATATACACTAAGCACTAATTTCCTAATAACGATAAATAGAGCAGATGGAGTTAATTTGCATTTAGCAAGAAGTATAAAAATGGCTGCAGAACTTGAGAAGAAAAAGACATTAGAAAGATTAGAGATTGAACGCCGATATTGGACAGAAAAGGGAATAGATTGGGGAATTGTTACTCAAAAAGAAATTTCTAGTGTGTTTGCAAAAAATATTGAATGGGTGCATTCCTGCTTATATTCATATTCAGAAAGAGGCTTTACACAGGATGAACTCATTTTTTTAGGCAACGCTTTAATAGAAAGATTAGTAGATGCCAAAGATTCAATTAGAAAGATTACTGCTGACTTTGACAAGGAGTTTAATTACGATTCAGGAACAGCGTTGTTTGTGTTTAAGTTTTTAATTGCTTCCAAACAGATTGGGATAGATATGACTAAACAAATTGACGTAAATCTTTCCAATCCAATAATTGAAGTAAAGCCACGAATTACGCATGAGGAGGTAAAAAGAAAATGCTTGTAGTTAATAGTCTTATTTCTTTTACTGCGTCGGAAAACGAGAAAGTAGTAGAAAGGGTATTATGGCTTAATAAAGCACATGATTATGGGTATTTTTTTAATATTCATTCCTCCACTTTTCCATTTGAAAGGAGTATTTCGGAAGTAGAAGAAGGACTTAACAGGGGGAGCGTAATTCTTGTTGAAAAAGATCCTTACAGTCGGCTAATAAATGAAAGTGATATTCCTGAAAAACATTTGTCCTTACGTGACAATGCATGGAAAGTCATACGGGATATCGTGAATTTGGAACCTTTTGTTTACAACTCAGCAGAAAGAAGAAAATTAATATTAAAAAAGTGTGAAGCCCACAATATTCACGAAAGCACTGTTATTCGCTATTTAAAGAAGTATTGGCAACGTGGTAAAACAAAAAACACTCTTTTACCTGACTATTATCTGTGTGGAGGTAAAGGTAAGGATAAGAAGGCTAGTGAGATAAAGAGAGGAAGACCAAGACAGCATGGACAGGTAACAGGAGAAGGAATAAACATTGATGAAAATATCAAAAAAATATTTAGGTCTTCTATAAACAAGCATTATTACTCCTCTGCCGAAAAATCACTTACTCTTACCTACGAACTAATGTTAAAAGAGTATTTTAGTATAGAGAGTAAAGTAAAAGGAAAAGTGGAAATACCAGTAATAAAATCCTACGGAGATTTACCATCACTAAACCAGTTTAGGTATTGGTTTGAAAAGGAGAGAGATATCAAAAAAGAAATCAGCAAAAGAAAAGGTCGAAAAAACTATGACCAAAACCATAGAGCGATTATTGGGGAGTCAACAACAGAAGCATTAGGCCCCGGTGCAGTTTATCAGATTGATGCAACAGTAGGCGATTTGTACTTGTTATCAAGATTTAATCGTGACTGGATAATTGGACGACCCGTAATTTATTCCGTAATGGATGTTTATAGCAGAATGATAGTAGGTCTTTATATTGGATTAGAAGGTCCATCTTGGGCGGGTGCAATGATGGCTTTGGCTAATGCTGCTTCTGATAAAGTTAGTTTTTGTCGGGACTTCGGAATTGAGATTGAAAAACATGAGTGGCCAGTTGCACATCTTCCAGAATCGATTTTGGCTGACCGAGGGGAATTAGAGGGAAGTAAAGTTGAGCCCCTAATTAATAACTTTGGAATAAAAATTTAAATACACCCTCTTACAGGGCTGATTTAAAAGGAATAATTGAACAACATTTTAGAGTGACCAATTCAAGAACGAAGGCTTTTTTGCCGGGGGCAGTAAAGCCTGTTAAAGAACGTGGGGATCGTGATTACCGATTAGAAGCACAATTGGATATTTACCAATTTACTCAAGTGATTATTAAATGTGCTTTATACCATAATAATCAACATTTTCTTACAAACTACCAACGTGAAGAAATGGTGGTAGAGGATGGAATAGCGCCTATTCCAATACAACTCTGGGAATGGGGGATAAACAACAAATCAGGAAAGTTACGTCACGTTTCAGAGGATATTGTCAAACTCAATCTCATGCCTACTGGTAAGGCTACAGTAACTGCAAAGGGAATTGCATTTAAAGGATTGCTATATGGGTCAAAACAGTCATTAAGGGAAAGATGGTTTGAAAAAGCACGGAACAGAGGAACTTGGAAAATCGAAATAAGTTATGATCCGAGAAATATGGATTATTTATACTTACGAGGTGAAGACGGTTTAGGATTTGATAAATGTATTTTGTTGGAACATCAACAACGGTATAAAGGAAAGGTAGTTGAAGAAATTAATTATTTACTAGAATACGAGAAACAAACAGAGAAGCAACACAAGGAGAAAACAATACAGTCAAAAGTTGATTTAAACACTGAAATCGAAGAGATTGTTAAACAGGCTAAAATGGAAACATCTCAAAAACAAACGGATGTAATTAGTAAAAGGAGCAGAATAGGTAGCATTCGGGATAATGTCC
>NZ_BAUW01000094.1 GCF_000517385.1 Mesobacillus boroniphilus JCM 21738
ATAAGATAAAAGAAAAAGCACTCAAGATTGAGTGCTTTTTAAAGTAGATTGTTCTTCATTCTGCACGACTACTTTATTTTTCCCTGAGCCTTTTGCTATATAAAGAGCCTGGTCCGCCCTTTTGAACACGGTCTTGATCGTGTCTTCCTGTCCCTTAATCCATGTGGATACCCCGCAAGAAACCGTGACATTAGTTCGTATGTTTTTCAACTTTATCTACCAGTCTGTTCGCAATCATGACTCCAGTCTCGAGAGGTGCTCCTGGAAGATAAATCGCCAGTTCCTCCCCGCCCCATCTTGCACCGATGTCAGTTCCGCGGATATTCTTGGCAATATGGCGGGCAAGCTGGATGAGTACCTCGTCTCCAACCTGATGGCCATACTGATCATTAACACTTTTAAAATTATCGACATCAATCAAAATAAAGGCCCCCTGCTGATCTTCAAGCATGGAAAGATTCATTTTGTCATCCAAATACCCTCGAGAATACAGCTTCGTCAAATGATCCGTCACAACCATTCTTTCCAACTCTTCACGCAGCATCGAATTGGTAAAAGCCAAAGTAGAATGGTGGATTAGAGACTGGAGCAGCTTGAATGTATCAAACGCAAAGTGATACGGCTCCTCATGCATGACAAGTGCAAAACCCTTCAATTCTCCGCTCTGGATCATCGGGACACCCATAATCGAGTGGAAGTGTAAGGAAGAGTCTTCACTATCAGATGTGATATCTCCGATAAATAATGGTTCCATATCCTGCTTGATTCGTTTGGCGATCCTCAATATATATCTGGAAGCATCCTTTGAAAAGAAAAAGCTTGTGCTGCCTTGAAGGACAGAGTAATCATCATGGTCTTCATCAAGCATGATGAAACCGACTTCCTGGGCATTAAAGGATTTGATGATTTGGCCGCAGATAAACTTCATCGTATCTGCCAGGCGCAAGCTTGTATTCAATTGATGTGAAGTTTCATTGATCAACTGCAAATCAGCAATCAATTTCCTGGATTGCTCATATAGCTTAGCGTTTTCCAGCGCACTGCCCGCGGTGTTGGCGAGCAGCTTGATGAACTCGACTTCATTTTGCGGGAAAACAAGTGAGTTCGGGGCAATCACCTGCAAAACTCCGTAAACACCTTGTTTTCCTTTTAGAGGCGCGTACATGATTGAATTTTTTTCTGTGGCAGAGTCCTCAAACTGGATCTGCCCGCTTACATATGACTGCATCGCGGTTAGGTTATCGCTATCGTATTCAAGGTCTTTAACCGGCAACCCGCCATACCCCTTATGGTCATGAGACAACAGCAGATAATAGGTGAAAGAAGGATATACTTCCCTTAGTGTGGAAATGATTTCACCGAGCACGGCATCCATATCCATCGTCGAATGGAATTTTTTCGTTACCCTGAATAATTGCTTATACCTTTTTTCTTCCTCCATTGTTTCCGCCAGGCTTCGCACTTTCTCAATGAACACATTGCATTCATGGGATAGCTTATTGAAAAAGCGGTCTGACAATTGGTTTAGAGTGTCACTGCTCATTTGGAAGCCGAACAGGCCCTTCAGTTTTTCATTAACTTTTAAAACTAGCAACAGTTCATGCTGGGGCATTGCTTCCGGATATTTAATGAAAGAATAAGGTTTCTCAGCCAATTCACTTACCAGACACTCAGGAAAAGTACTAATCACTCCGTCATTTGTCGATAAGCGTGTTGTAGCCTCCAGTAACATTCCTTGTTTCCATTCCTGACAGCTGTAAAAGTCGACCTCGTCGGCTTTTAGAAGTTCTTTTAATATAGCCGTCATATGTAAGAGAATCTCTGAAGGAGAAAAAGATAATCTTTCATTGCTGATCAAATCGAAAAATTTGCTTTTCAGTTCTAATATAATCTCGCGTTCCAATAATTCTTCCATATATTTATCACCTGTTTTAAAATCACTTAACAGCGATTTGTAAGTAGCTGTTTGGTCAGGCAGCAGCTGGGTAAACGAAAATGATTCATCACGCGGCAAGGTACTATCCTAAATATTTGAAAAATATAACAATTACAATTCATTATACCATAGACCTAGTAAAATAGTATGATATAAAAACCAAACTTTTTAGGGTTAGCTGACATATTAAAAAATTACTTTAACTTAAATATAACCTTGACTTTATAGCACCATAAATTATATAATACTCTTTGTGTAAAATATCGCAGCCTATGTGGTCTACATTATGTTTGTATTTTGTTCCTCAAACCTTGTTTGATGGTGTATCTCGTAACCCGCTGCTGCTAGGGCGAAGGTACATGAAAACAAAATACCCATAAATGTTCAATCACAATCTGTTTTTATTTTACAAAATAAAAACTAAGGAGGAGTCATTCATGCTCGTTATACCGGCCCAAGCTGGAAATTATCCCGCCGTCTTGGAATTTCACTAAGCGGTACAGGTAAAGAATTAGAAAAACGCCCTTACGCACCAGGTCCTCATGGTCCTAACCAGCGTAAAAAGCTTTCCGAATACGGATTGCAATTACAAGAGAAGCAAAAGCTTCGCCACATGTACGGAGTTACTGAGCGCCAGTTCCGTAACTTGTTCGACAAAGCAGGCAAAATGCCTGGTAAGCACGGTGAAAACTTCATGATTCTTCTTGAAGCTCGCCTTGACAACGTTGTTTACCGTCTTGGTCTTGCTCGCACTCGTCGTGCAGCTCGCCAGTTAGTAAACCACGGCCACATCATGGTTGATGGCGCACGCGTAGATATCCCATCTTACCGCGTAGCTCCTGGCCAGACAATCACACTTCGTGAAAAGTCACGCAACCTTGATGTTGTTAAAGAAGCAATCGAAGTTAACAACTTCGTACCTGACTTCTTGACTTTCGATGCAGACAAGCTAGAAGGAACTTTCACTCGTATGCCTGAACGTTCTGCTTCCAGCTGAAATCAACGATGCTCTTATCGTTGAATTCTACTCTCGTTAATAGAGTGCTTAATAGAACCCCGGCCGTTTTGGTGGGGTTTTTGTTTTGGTGCGGAAAGAGTGTAAAAATTCACCATTTGCGAATAAACTATTGATTTTTGCGAATAACTTTCTTTTTTTGCGAATAAAAGCATAAATTTTGCGAATAAACCTTCCATTTTTGCGAATAAAAGAATTATAAAAACCAAAATAACTTAAAAACAGCCTCCTGATATCCAGGATGGCTGTTTTTCTTCATTAATATTAACTGTTTTCCGCATGAAGCAACAAGGTTTGCGATAAGAGCTCTAGTATTTAATCATAAAATACTTCTTTTTGCCGCGGCGGACGATAGTGAACTGTCCGTCGATCTTGTCTGCATCGCTTAGGACATATGCAGTGTCGGTGATGCGCTCTCCATTCAGGGAGACTGCACCGTTCGATACATCCTCACGCGCCTGGCGCTTGGATGGAGAGATTTTTGCTGCAACCAGCAAGTCGACTAATCCTTGCTCTTCTTCCCCCTCTACTGTAAAAGAAGGAACGTCTTTGAAGCCTTGCTTGATTTCATCAGCGCTCAGGTTTTTGATATCGCCGCTGAAGAGTGCCGCTGAGATTCTGCTTGCCTGCTGAAGGGATTCTTCACCGTGGATCATGCGGGTCATTTCTTCTGCAAGGGCTTTTTGAGCCTTGCGAAGATGTGGCTCTTCCTCAACCGCTCTTTCCAGCGCTTCGATTTCTTCTTTTTCTAAGAAAGTAAAGAATTTCAAGTATTTCACAACATCAGCATCAGCCGTGTTGATCCAGAACTGGTAGAACTCGTATGGTGACGTTTTTTCCGGATCAAGCCATACAGCACCGCTTTCTGACTTTCCGAATTTTGTTCCGTCTGCTTTCGTGACAAGCGGAATTGTCAGTCCAAAAGCTTTGGAGCCTTCCGCAGACATTTTCCGGATCAATTCAAGACCGGTCGTAATGTTGCCCCACTGGTCGCTTCCGCCAATCTGCAATTTGCAGTCATGTTTTTCGTATAAATGGTAGAAGTCCATCGCCTGCAGGATGGTGTATGTGAACTCTGTAAATGAAATACCTGTTTCAAGTCTTGAAGCGATTGTATCCTTTGCCAGCATGTAATTCACGCCAACATGCTTTCCAAAGTCCCGCAGGAATGTAACAACGTCCATTGAGCCAGCCCAGTCATAGTTGTTGACCATCATGCTCCATTTTCGCCTTCAACGTCAAAAATTTTCCCGAGCTGCTTTTGGATACCTTCAACATTGAGCTGAACTTGCTCAAGTGTCTGAAGTTTACGTTCCTCACTCTTGCCGCTTGGATCGCCAATCAAGCCAGTTGCTCCTCCGACAAGAACAATCGGACGATGCCCTGCATTTTGGAAACGGCGCAGGGTCAGGAACGGAAGAAGGTGTCCGATATGCATGCTGTCTGCAGTTGGATCGACACCGCAGTAAAGAGAGATTTTCTCCTTCGAAAGCAGATCCTTAATTCCCTCTTCATCTGTTTGCTGGTAAATAATCCTGCGCCATTCGAGATCTTTTAGTAAATCCATCGATTTTTCCTCCATTCGGATATATATTTCTTAGCCGGATTTTCGCAGAAAATAAAAAACGCCCCTTGCAATAAATGCAAGGGCGCTGTATGCGCGGTACCACCCGGCTTGAAAACAAAATAAAAAGTGTCTTCCACTCAATAAAATAACGGTTAAACCGTCCGCGGCTACTGATAAATAAGTTCACTGCGGCGCTCGGGGAGGTAATTCATCCTTCTGTTTGTACCGGCTCACAGCGGCCGCCGGCTTTCTGGAACATTGACAGAAGCACTACTAATTCCCTTCACAGCTTTTCACTATAAAGTTAATAAAGCATTTTTACCATAAAGTATAACTTGTTGTCAAATTCGACATAAATTTTCAGAAAAATCCACATTAACATCTATCGACAGCCTGTTTATGCTATAATGTATGTGATTTTAGGGGGATTGATATGAATGCATGAAGGAAAACAGGCTTGGAAAGAAAAGCTTAAATCCTTTGGTGCTTTTTTTGCGAATAAAAAGACCGTAAAAGGAGCACGGATTACTTATTCGGTTGTCTGGAACATGCTGTTGTTATTGATCATTGTATTGGTTCTCGTTGGTGGATTCGCCGCGGGTACAGGCGCCGGGTACTTCGCATCCCTTGTCAAAGATGAACAAATCCGATCTTATGAGAATATGAGGAAAGATATTTACAACTATGAAGAAACATCAGATTTATATTTTGATAACGATGTTTATCTTGGCAAGCTCCGGACGGATTTATACCGTGAGGAAGTAAAGCTTGATGATATGTCGAAGCATTTGGTAAATGCAGTAGTCGCAACAGAAGATGAGTACTTTTACGAGCATGATGGCATTGTTCCAAAAGCAATCTTGCGCGCACTTTTCCAGGAAGTCACAAACTCAGCGACATCCTCTGGGGGAAGTACACTGACACAGCAGCTCATCAAGAACCAGATCCTGACAAATGAAATTTCCTTCGAGCGTAAGGCGAAAGAAATCCTGCTCGCCCTTCGCCTCGAGAAGTTTTTTGATAAAAAGGAAATCCTTGAAGCCTATTTGAATGTCGCTACCTTTGGACGAAACGCGAACGGCAGCAACATTGCCGGTGTCCAGGCCGCAGCTAAAGGAATCTTTGGAAAAGACGCTAAGAATTTGACCCTTCCGCAGGCTGCCTTTATCGCCGGCCTTCCGCAGAGCCCGTTCGGTTACACGCCGTTCAGCAGTGACCAAGGAAAGATGAAGGATCCAAAAGGACTTGAACCTGGCCTTTCCAGGTACAAGACAGTTGTTACAAGAATGCATGGCGCTGGTTTCATTTCCGATGAAGAGTTTAAGGAAGCGATCAGCTACGATATTACCAAGGACTTTGTAAAGGAAGTACCAAGTGATAATACCGTTGAGGAATATCCGTTCCTTACTTTTGAAATTGAGAAACGCTCAGTCCAGATCCTTGCTGAAGTTCTTGCTGAACGAGATGGATATGAAGCTAAAGATTTCGAAAAAGATAAAGAATTGAAGGCTGAGTATCACGCACTTGCAGACCGTGACCTTCGACAGAATGGATATAAGATTTATACGACCATCAATAAAGAGATTTATGAAAAACACCAGGAAACAGCAAACAAATATCCGTATTATGGAAGCAACAAACCGCAGGAAGTTCCTGACCCAGATGACCCAAGCAAGACGATAACGATTTCAGAACAAGTGGAAATTGGTGCAGTGTTGATTGAGAACAAGACTGGTAAAATGATCAGTTTTGTTGGCGGGCGTGACTTTGACATACAGCAAAGAAATCACGCTACCGATTCTCCGAGACAAAATGGTTCCACTATGAAACCACTGCTTGTTTACGCGCCAGCAATGGAGCTCGGGAAACTGCATCCTGGATCTGTTCTGCCAGATGTTCAGGTGTTTTTGTATGGAGCTGGAAAGGCTTGGCCAAATAACTATGATATGCGGTACAGCGGTTTAACATCCGCAAGACACGCTATGACCAAATCTTATAATGTCCCAGCTGTTCTTGCCTACAAGAATATCATCAACCAGAAGCCAGCGACTTTCCTGGATAAAATGGGATTCTCTAATCTGCATAAGGATGACTATGAAAACCTATCAACATCAATCGGATCATTGTCCGGTGGTGTCACTGTAGAAGAGAATACCAACGCATTTGGCACGTTCGCAAACGGCGGGAAATTCATTGATGCATACATGATCGAGAAGATCGTCGACAAAAATGGCGAGGTAGTGTTCCAGCATGAGTCGGAACCAGTAGATGTTTTCAGTCCGCAGACTGCTTACCTCACAATTGATATGATGCGTGATGTTATCAACCGCGGAACAGCAACTGCTGTAAAAGGCAGATTGAAATTCGGATCTGACTGGGCGGGCAAAACCGGAACCGGCCATGACTATTTTGATTCTTGGTTTGTTGCTACTAATCCGAATGTATCTTTCGGGGTCTGGCTCGGCTACGACCACAATAAACCACTGGAAAAACGATATAAAGGACTTTCATATAGCCAACGTACCCAATACGTCTGGGCAGACCTTATGAACGACGCTTATGACGTGGCACCCCAGCTAGTCGACCCAGAAGAGCCCTTTAAAATGCCTGGTGGAATTGTCAAACGATCATACTGTGCTGTATCTGGCTTGCTTCCTTCAAGTGCATGCTCTAAAGCAGGTCTTGTTGAATCAGATTACTTTATTGCAAAGGATGCTCCAACAAAGGTTGATGACAGCCTTGTTGAAAACAAATTCGTAACCGTTGGTGACAAGCGCTATATCGCTCTTGATTCAACACCAGCTGAATTCACGGACACTGGTGTGATCCTGAATCCCGAATATATGGAAAGCATCATCGGCCATAAAATCAGAGACCCGCAGCAGCTTATCCCTAAAAAGGATGCATGGAACAAAATCCTCGTTGCGGATGATAAGCTAAGTGAGAATGGCAAACCTCCTGCAGCACTGGGAATCAAGCTATCAGGAAAAACAATCACCTGGGGCAAGCATCCTGAAAATGATATTGTCGGCTATCGAATATATAACAACAAGAAAAAAATCGGCAGCATCAAGGCAGGGGCAGATTTAGTTTTCAATGCTGGGGACGGCTCATTCTATGTAACTGCTGTAGATATAGCTGGAAAAGAATCAGCACCATCCAATATCATTGAAATTGGCCAAAAACCAGAGCCGAAGGATCCGCCAGACGATCCAAAACCAAAAGACCCGCCTCCAACTGATCCTAAACCAAAGGATCCTCCACCTCCTGGAGATGGTGATGGAGAAGGTGAAGGAGATGGGAACGGCGATGGTAACGGTAACGGAAACTAGCAATAGAATATAAGTAGAAACACCGCATCTTGTTGAATGCGGTGTTTCTTTTTTTCCGTATATATAAAAGAGCGTGAAACTCGGTTCCACGCTCTTTTTGCTTGTATTCTATTAATCCTCCATTGTAGAAAGATCACCAGTTGGGAGATCAAGTTCCCAGGCTTTCAATACACGTCGCATGATTTTACCACTTCGTGTTTTCGGCAGCTTATCGCGGAATTCAATTTCGCGAGGTGCAGCATGTGCAGCAAGGCCTCTTTTAACGAATTGGCGGATTTCTTCGATTAATTCGTCAGACTGCTCATAACCGTCACGCAATGCGATGAATGCTTTGATGATTTCGCCGCGGACTGGATCTGGCTTGCCAATGACACCAGCTTCAGCAACTGCAGGGTGTTCAACCAGCTTGCTTTCTACTTCAAACGGTCCGACACGCTCACCTGAAGTCATGATGACATCATCAATACGTCCCTGGAACCAGAAGTAGCCATCTTCATCCATATACGCTGAGTCACCGGAAACGTACCAGCCACCTGGCATGAAGTAAGACTCATACTTCTGAGGGTTGTTCCAGATTGTATGCATCATCGATGGCCAGCCTTTTTGGATTGCTAAATTGCCCATTCTGTATGGAGCAATTCGTTGCCCTGGTCATCAACAATCGCAGCCTTCACGCCTGGGATTGGTTTACCCATTGATCCAGGCTTGATTTCCATGCTCGGATAGTTACAGATTAATTGGGCACCCGTCTCTGTCATCCACCAGGTATCATGGATGCGCAGATTAAACACTTTCATTCCCCATCTGACTACTTCTGGGTTCAGCGGCTCACCGACACTCAGGATATGACGAAGACAGCTAAGGTCGAACTTCTTCACTACTTCATCGCCTGCTCCCATCAGCATCCTGAAAGCTGTAGGGGCACTGTACCAGACAGTCACTCCGTATTCTTCGATCATCTTATACCATGTCTCTGGATTGAAACGTCCGCCAATGATGACATTGGACGTTCCTGCAAGCCATGGGCCAAAAATTCCGTATGAAGTTCCTGTTACCCAGCCGGGATCCGCTGTGCACCAGTAGACATCTTCTTCTTTAAGGTCAAGTACCCATTTGGCTGTCTGATAATGCTGGATCATCGCATTATGGACATGGAGAACGCCTTTAGGTTTTCCAGTCGAACCGGAAGTATAATGCAAAATCAGGCCATCTGCACGGTCAACCCACTCGATATCAAGCTTCTTGCTGGCTTCAGCTAACTTTTGTTTGAAATCAATATACTTATTGTTTTCCTCAATATTGTCGCCAACAAGAAGAATATGTTTTAAATCAGGAAGCTCATCGACAGAAACTCGCTCAAGAAGCTCAGGCGTCGTTACCAATACCTTCGCCCCACTGTCCTGCAATCTGTCACGGACCGCACCTTCCATGAATGCTTCGAATAATGGGCCTACAATCGCGCCTAGCTTGACCGCCCCGAGAACAGCAAAATACAGTTCTGGAGAACGAGGCATGAAGATAAACACGCGATCCCCTTTTTCCACATCAGCATAAGTTTTAAAAATATTTCCAGCTTTATTGGAAAGCTCCTTCATTTCTTTAAAAGTATACTTTTCCTTGCGCACCCCATCCTGATAATAAAGCGCAATTTTATTTTTCCTGAATCCTTCAGCATGGCGATCAATTGCTTCATATGCCATATTGACCCTGCCTGTTTCAGACCAGGAAAACTCTTTCTCCGCTTCGCTCCAATCAAATTGGCCATGAAGCTCTTGATAATTTTTTAAGTTATGATCCCTTGTGTAACTGGTAGCGCTTCCACTTTCATGTATCCATCCCCCTTGGCTTTATATTTAAAATCCATTATAGTATAAAAAATTGATTTTCTCAATTTTAAAAATATTAATAGAAAAAATTCATTGAGTTGAATGATGAGTGCAATCAGCATTTTCTTGATGCCGGATCATCCAATAATGTTAGGGATTTTCTTTTAAGAAATTTCATATTTAAATACAGAAAATTTTGTGAAAGCGCTTTTATCTGTTAGATTTTATGTATAATAGAATTAGTTTGAATTGTTGACGGGTGGTGACTGAATGGAACATAAAAAGACTTATAACGCAAAAGAATTGAAAACTCCTCATGGCCGTTTGATCATTGAAGGCCCGATTTCTCCTGAAAAACTTGCAAGCTATGAATTTCATGAAAATCTAGTGGCTTTCCGTCCCCCTGCCCAGCAGCAAAAGGCATTGGTTGAGATTGCCGGTCTGCCAGAGGGACGTATCATCGTAGCGCGCTCAGGTCATATGATTGTGGGTTATGTTACTTACCTTTATCCAGACCCGCTGGAAAGATGGTCAGAAGGAAAAATGAAAGATTTAATAGAACTTGGTGCAATCGAGGTCATCCCTGAATTCCGCGGCTGCTCAGTCGGCAAGAATTTGCTGATTGTTTCAATGATGGATGACGCGATGGAAGATTATATCATTATCACGACTGAATACTACTGGCATTGGGACCTAAAGGGTACCGGCTTGAATGTTTGGGAATACCGCAAAGTCATGGAAAAAATGATGAATGCGGGCGGACTGACCTGGTACGCAACAGATGATCCGGAAATCAGCTCTCATCCGGCAAACTGTCTGATGGCGCGAATCGGCAAAAGAATTGCGCCGGAATCAATCCAGCAGTTTGACCAGCTGCGGTTTATGAACCGTTTTATGTATTGATGATATTATAGATACCTCATCATTCAAGGAGGAAGGAACCATGATCGTCGAGGAAATTATGAAAAAGGATGTCACGACACTTTTTCCTGAAAATACAATTGCGGATGCAATCAAGCTAATGGCGGATAAGAAGATTCGCCATATCCCAATTGTAAATAAGGACAAAATTGTGATCGGACTGGTATCCGACAGGGACATCAAGGATGCCGCCCCTTCTGTGTTCCATTGGGATGAGCATAAGAGTGAACTCGAGAATCCAGTCAAATCGATTATGACGACTAATGTGATCACTGGGCACCCTCTGGATTTTGTGGAGGAAATTTCGGCCATTTTTCATGAACATAATATCAGCTGCCTGCCAATCACCAAGGATAAAAAGCTGGTTGGTATCGTCACTGAAACTGACCTGCTCCATACACTCGTTGAACTTACTGGCGCACATCAGCCAGGCTCGCAAATTGAAGTTAAAGTACCAAACAAAGCAGGAATGCTTTGTGAAATTGCATCTGTTATCAGCGTGAGGAAAGCCAATATTCAGAGTGTGCTGGTATACCCTGACCCAAAAGATGAACGTTATAAAATCCTTGTCGTGAGAATCCAGACGATGAATCCAATCGCTGTGATCGAGGACTTAAAAAAAGCAGGACATCACGTACTCTGGCCGAACCTGCCGGGAGTTTCATCATGAGCGATCGCTCTGTATTCGTCTTTTCCGAAGAGCTGCTGAATTATCGATTCAGCAGCCATCATCCTTTCAACCAGATGCGGTTGAAACTTACGCTGGATTTGCTGCGTAAAATTGGCGCAATTGATGAGGAACATATTGTTGCGCCTCGGATGGCAACGGATGAGGAACTTCACCTCGTTCATGACCCCAATTTTGTAAACGCTGTTAAGCTTGCTGGCCAGGGAAAGCTTAAGGGTGAATCTGCGGAAGGATATGGATTGGGAACGGAAGATACACCAATTTTTGCAAATATGCATGAGGCGAGCGCTTTGCTTGTTGGGGGCACCCTAACAGCAGTTGATTACGTCATGACCGGAAAAGCAGAGCACGCCCTTCATCTTGGCGGCGGCCTGCATCACGGCTTCCGAGGAAAAGCGTCGGGCTTCTGTATTTATAATGACAGTTCTGTAGCGATCAAATACCTTCAGGAAAAATACAATGCCCGGGTACTATATGTCGATACCGATGCCCACCATGGAGATGGCGTTCAATGGTCTTTTTACGATGATCCTAATGTATGCACTCTATCGATTCATGAAACAGGCCGTTATTTATTCCCCGGTACAGGAAATGTGAATGAGCGCGGCCAGGGTAAGGGCTATGGATATTCTTTCAATATTCCTGTCGAAGCCTTCACAGAGGATGAATCGTGGTTAGACGCCTATAGGAGTGCACTGATGGAAGTTGCCGAGTTCTTTAAACCGGACGTGATTCTTACGCAAAATGGGGCAGATGCTCATTATCTTGACCCATTGACCCATTTATCGTCTACGATGAAAATTTATCGGGAAATCCCAAAGCTGGCACATGAAGTTGCCCATAAATATTGCAGCGGCAAATGGATTGCCGTTGGAGGCGGAGGTTACGATATTTGGCGTGTTGTACCAAGAGCTGGTCACTAATCTGGATTGAAATGATCGAAAACCCAAACTGTTATGGCAGCTTGCCGCAGGATTGGTTAGAGGAATGGAAGGATCAAGCACCTGTTGAATTACCACCAGAGTGGGACGATCCTGAAGACTTATATCCGCCTATCCCGCGCAAACCGGAAATCACCGAAAAGAATGCACAGACAGTTGAAAAAGCCTTGTATCCAATCCGCTCAAATAAGAAATCTGAAACTGTGTAGTTTGAAACCGGGAGCATTTGACCCGGTTTTTTGTATATTTTTTTAAGTCTTTTCTCGTAAACCTTAAGCAATAATTGTACCCTTATACATGGTATTTGCTTCCTATAAGGATATCTTTAAGATCTAGGTAGTTACTTTCAAAATTTTGTGGTCGTTAAAAGCCCCTTGCATAGAAAAAATGCAAGGGGCTTCTCAATTATTTCGTAGATTTTCTCTTCTCAATTCTGTGCGGCAGGACGACGATGTTCTCATCGACGTTTTCTTTGTTCATGTATTTCGTCAATAAGCGCATGGCAACTGCTCCAATATCGTATAGAGGCTGGACAATTGTTGTAAGCTGCGGACGGACCATTAGGGTAAGTCTTGTGTTGTCTGAAGCGATTACCTCGAAATCTTCGGGCACGCTGTAACCGCGGTCAAATGCACCATGGATTACGCCAAGTGCCATCTCATCCGATCCAACAAGGATTGCTGTTGCTTTGTATCAAGCTCAAGGATTCTTTCAATAGCCTCGAGACCTGAATCATACGTATAATCTCCTTCGACAACAAGCTCTTCATTATACTGAATTCCAGCATCTTTTAATGCTCGCTTGTATCCTTCAAGCTTCTTATCCTTGTTGATTGGCTCAAGCTGCGGTCCGATAACGAATGCGATTTCCTTGTGCCCTTTTTCAACAAATGTAGAAACAGCATCGAATGTTGCCTGCTCATAATCAATATTGACTGATGGAATTCCTCCTGTTTCCTCAATTGAACCAGCAAGGACGATTGGTACCGGTGACTTCTTGAATTCCTCAACATGCTCGGCCTTAATATTGCCGCCCATGAAAACAATCCCGTCTACTTGTTTGCCAAGCATAGTGTTCAACAAATGCAGTTCTTTTTCAATGTTCTGGTCAGAGTTACTCAGGATAATATTGTATTTGTACATCGTGGCAATATCTTCAATTCCCCTTGCCAGTTCAGCAAAAAACGGGCTCGCGATATCGGGGATGATGACTCCGACAGTCGTCGTCTTTTTGCTTGCAAGTCCGCGGGCAACAGCATTCGGGCGGTAGCCAAGACGGTCAATGACCTCCATGACCTTCTTCCTTGTAGTTGGCTTTACATTCGGGTTTCCGTTGACAACACGTGAAACCGTTGCCATTGAAACGTTTGCTTCCCGTGCAACATCATATATTGTAATATTCATCTATTTCACTCCTTCAGGTAATAAACGGCGTTTTTCAGTTAGTTTACAGCAAAAATTGCCACAATAATCATTTTTGAGTTTGTGATTATATGTACAAGCATAATTATGTTATTAATCATACGACATCCTTATCAATCCCGCAATCTGAACAACTTAATTTATTTATTTTTATCACTATTTCTGTTAAAATCACTTCTTTTTAAGTTACCCTGAAATGCTCCAGAACAAAAAGCGCAAGCGCCTCGTTCAGCCCT
>NZ_BAUW01000093.1 GCF_000517385.1 Mesobacillus boroniphilus JCM 21738
CTTGCGCTTTTTGTTCTTGTTTTTTTTTTTCGGAAAAGTTGACGAAAAGTACAGGTGATTGAAAGGAAAATGAGGAATATCCGTAGAATAGGATAAAGATGGGATAAACATACATCCCTTATAAAGATCAAGGGGGCAATATCATGAAATTTGAGCAATATACATATACGCGCCTGAATTTGGATGAGGTCGCTGCCAAATTCGATAAACTGCTTGAACAATTCAAAAATGCTGGATCTGTTGAGGAGCAAAGCATAGCAATGAATGGAATCAACGATTTGCGTAATGATGCTGGCACCATGTTCAACCTTTGCTATATTCGCCATTCAATTGATACTGAGGATGAATTCTATAAGCAGGAGCAGGATTTCCTCGATGAACTCGCGCCACAGGTAGAGGGTTTGGTGACAAAATATTATGAAGCACTTGTTTCATCTTCTTTCCGTGATGAACTTGAAGCGAAATGGGGACGTCAGCTATTCGCTCTGGCTGAAGCTCAATTAAAACAATTCTCGCCTGAAATCGTTCCATTGATGCAAAAGGAAAATAAGCTTTCGACTGAATATACAAAGCTTGTAGCTTCGGCAAAAATCATGTTTGAAGGTGAAGAGCGTACTCTTGCGCAGCTTGATCCTTTTACCGAGTCTAAAGACCGTGAAACAAGACAGAAAGCAAGTGAAGCCAAATTCGCATTCTTCTCTGAGCACGGAGAAGAATTTGACCGCATTTATGATGAACTTGTAAAAGTCAGGACTGAAATGGCCCACAAGCTTGGCTACAGCAACTTTGTAGAGTTGGCTTATTATCGCATGTGCCGCACTGACTATGACAGCAGCATGGTTGCAGCATTCAGAGACCAGGTCCACAAATACATTGTTCCGGTTGCGTCAAAGCTTAAGGAACGTCAGAAGAACCGAATCGGTATAGATGAGTTAAAATACTATGATGAGCCATTCGGCTTCAAAACAGGCAATGCTGTACCGAAAGGAAGCCCGGAATGGATCATTGACAATGGACAAAAAATGTATGATGAGTTATCAGCAGAGACCGGTGAATTTTTCCGTTACATGAACGATAACAATCTGATGGACCTGGTTGCGAAGAAAGGGAAAGCAGGGGGAGGATATTGCACTTATATTGAAAACTATAAGTCACCATTCATATTCTCGAATTTTAACGGAACCTCTGGTGATATTGATGTCCTGACGCATGAAGCAGGGCACGCCTTCCAAGTATATTCAAGCCGTCATTTTGAGATTCCGGAATATAATTGGCCTACTTATGAGGCATGTGAAATCCACTCAATGAGCATGGAATTCTTTACATGGCCATGGATGGACCTATTTTTCAAGGAAGATACCGATAAATATAAATTCGCGCACCTAAGCAGCGGCTTGCTATTCATGCCATACGGAGTTTCTGTTGACGAATTCCAACATTGGGTTTATGAAAACCCTGAAGCAACACCTGCAGAAAGAAAACAGCAATGGCGCGAGATCGAGAAGAAGTACCTCCCGCATAAAGATTATGATGGAAATACTTATTTAGAAGAAGGCGGATTCTGGCAGCGACAGGGCCATATCTATAACTCGCCTTTCTACTACATCGATTACACGCTTGCACAAATTTGTGCATTCCAATTCTGGAAGCGTTCAAGGGAAAATCAGGAAGAAGCATGGAAAGATTATGCTAACCTATGCAAACGGGGAGGAAGCATGGCTTTCACTGACCTTGTCAAGGAAGCAAACCTCATTTCCCCGTTTGAAGAAGGCTGCGTCCAGTCCGTCATTGGTGAAATCGAAAGCTGGCTTGATTCTGTTGACGACAGCAAGCTCTAAAAAGTAAAAGCGAACTCGTGGTGGCTTCGCTTCAGACTGCAGACAAACTTGATGAAAATCAGTTGCCTGCAGTTTTTTTGTTTCTCTTTGTTAGATGTGTGATTTGCTAAACCACCTTATTGGTGAACGCTTTTCGAGATTTTGAGAATTTTAGTCGCCAATAGCCCTTATTGGTGACTATTTTTGAAGATTTCAACGAATATTGGTCATCAATCGAACCAAAGGTGTCCTAAGGGCCTCTCAATCAAAAAGCCCGCATCTATATGCGGGCTTTCATCTTACATACTGCGTTCATTTTTCACCTGTCTGAAGAAAAATACTTCATAAATAACAGGAATCAAAATCAACGTTAATAGGGTAGACGAGGTAAGCCCTCCAATGACGGTTACTGCCAGCCCTTTTGAGATCAGTGTGCCAGATGAAGTGGTGAACGCCAATGGAAGCAATGCAGCGATCGTTGCAAAGGCTGTCATCAGGATTGGGCGGAGCCTTGTGATTCCCGCTTCAATAAGTGCCTCGCGGATTGGCATCCCTTTCTCTGTACGATTCTGGCCAATTCGGTCGACCATGACAATCGCATTAGTCGTAACGATTCCAATCAGCATCAGCAGTCCAATCATTACGCTTACTGACATCGGTTCATCGGCAATCCACAGTCCCAGCAAAGAGCCGATTGGAACGAAAATCAAAGATGACAGGATGATGAACGGAATCCTTGCCTGGCCGAATGTAATCAGCATGGTCAGATAGACAAGTCCGATGGCCACGACCATCGCAATTCCCAGCTGAGTGAATGTTTCAACTGTCTCATCACTGCCGCCTCCGCCTTCAAAGGACACACCATCAGGCAGTTCAATGTCATTTTGGACACCCTCGATAACGGCATTCGATACGGCTCTAATATCATTGGAATCAATTTGTGCAGAAACTCGGGCGAATATCTTGCATCTAACTTCTGGATTGAAGTGAATGCTTCCGTTTCAGTGATATTGGCGATTTCTGTGATTGGAACAGGTCCTTGTTGAGTGAAGATCACCGTATTTTTTAGGTCCTCGATGGTTTCGGACTTTTCATCATAAGTTATGGCAACACGTCGTTCTTCACTGCCGAGCTTCATTATTCCTGCATCAACGGGCTTGGTTTTATCAGTGATTGTACCAAGAATTTGGAATCCGGAAATCCCTAATTGAGCAGATTTTTCAGGGTCGATTTCTACAACCACTTGCTTTTGTTTTTCGGAAAAATTGTTTGAAACATATTTTAAGTCTTCCTGTTTCATCATGTATTCTTCTACTCTGGCAGCCGCGTCCTGTAAGACAGCCAGGTCAGTAGAGTACAAGTCAATGTTGACATTATTATTGGATGGCGGGCCGCCTGTAGATTGTTCCTGAATGCCAATTTTGGCATCTGGCTCGATTGATAGAACGATTTCCTCCATCTCTTTTTCAAGCTCAGGTATAAACTCGGAAACACTTACACCATCTCCGAGACTGATAAAATAGTTCGCCTGGTTCTGGCGTTTAAGACCAGTCTGGAAATCCCGGCTGCCGATTCCTACGGTAACATCATTAATTTTTTGTTGCTCTGCGAACATGTTCTCGACCTTCAAGGAGACTTCATTTGTCTTTTCAAGTGAAGTAGAAGAGGGCAGCTGGAAAGTCGCCACTAGCAGCTTTTGCTCTTCATTAGGGATAAAGGTGAAACCAAGACCTTTGACAAGGAATCCTGAGCCCGCAAGCAAGGCAATGGAAAGGAAGATGACAAGAGCTTTATGGTTCAGGGACCATTTAATTGACGATGCATATGCTCTCTGCATCGCACCTACCTTTTCTTCCTTTGGCACCTTCTTGAATGAGAATTTTGCCAGTATTGGAACGATCGTAACGGCTACAATTAATGACGCCAGCAAAGAAAATACAATCGTTAGAGCAAAAGGAAGGAAGAATTCCCCGGTAATTCCCCCGACAAGTCCTAACGGCAAAAATACAACAACCGTGGTTATGGTTGATGAGGTGATCGCCTTCAGGATTTCCTTAGTGGAATCTTGAATCAAATCATCTGTCATATCTTTGTTCGCTTTGCGGACTCTGCGGAAGATGTTCTCAATAACTACGATACTATCATCGACCACCCGGCCAACGGCCACAGCCATACCGCCAAGTGTCATGATGTTCAATGATATATCAAGCTGGTTCAAAAAGATCGACGAAATCAATAGTGACAGCGGAATCGATACAATGGCAATAATGGTCGCCCTGAAGTTCCTGAGGAAGATCAGTACAGCGATCGAAGCGAACAGGGCTCCGAGCAAACCTTCCTTTACCAGGGTATTTACCGATTTTTCAATTTCTTCCGCAGAATCGAAACCAATCGCGTATTCAAGCCGGTCGTCATAGCTGTTGATGACAGTTAATACCTTATCAGCCACTTCAACCGTATTGGCATCCTGCTTTTTCGTGATCGCCATCGATAAAGATTCTTTTTCATTGTAGCGGGTGATTTCAGGTTTTTCGGTTACAACCTCAATCGAGGCTATATCCCCCAGTTTAACTGGCGGTGCAGTCGGTGCGAATTCCGACTGTATCACCAGGTTTTCGAGTTCATTGATTTCTTCAATTTTTTCCTGGACCCTTACTGGAATCTGGATTTCGTTTTCATTCAAGTTGCCAGCAGGAAAGCTGAATTTCTTGGAATTGATTGTTTCTTTAATCTCATTCAAGCTAAGGGCAAGTTGGGCAGCCTTTTCCTGATCTACGGTAATTTGGAGGATGTCCTCAGTCATACCGCCAACTGAAACACTGTTTATTCCCTGGATTTTGTTCAGTTCAGGTATGATTTCTTCGTTCACAAGCTTTTCCAGGTCCTGATCGCCTTTGGCAAAAAGGGAAATATTGAAAATTGGGAATGTGCCAAATGAAAATCGGTTTACATTTGTCTGTACGTTTTCAGGAAGTCCTGCCTCTTTGATGAAGGAATTGACCTGCTGTTCAGCATCATCCAGTTCAGTATCAAAAGGGAATTCAAGATTGATGATTGAGATGCTTTCAAATGAAGAACTCTGGAGTTTCTTGAGTCCATCAATTCCCTTGAATTTGGTTTCTAGTTTCTCTGTCACTTGCTCATTTATATCCTGAGGCGATGCTCCTGGATAAATTACTTCAACAGAAAGTTGCGGGAACTCGATATTTGGCAGTAAATCGACCTTCAGTCGAGTGAAGGAATACAGTCCGCCGAGTATCAATAAAAAGGAGATAATAAAAACAGCAAAAGCATTTTTAAGACTGAATTTTGTCAAAAAATCCATTAGGTTACCTCATTTCTTTCAAAGTTATGCTCTTATTCTATATGTCTTCTATGTACATTTCATTTTTAAACTGTAAAAATTTTAAATAGATTTTTCGCATTGATTGTTACTTTGTGAACAAAGCCTTAACTGGCACTAGGGCGCTTTACAAAAAAATGCAAAGATTGATGTGCAGACAAAAAGGTGAAGGACAAAAAAAGAAGGCCCGGATGCACTCCGAACCTTCCAGGTTATTATTTTCGCTTAATGATAATTTCTTCATTTTCTACTGCTGCTTGCAGTTCAACTGCATCCGCGTCTTCAAGGATGAAGTCCGCGATGGAATCCTCGAGTTGTTCCTGAATCGAGCGGCGCAGCGGTCGGGCGCCAAATGCTGGGTGGTATCCAAGCTCAGCAAGCTTTTCCTTAACTTCAGCTTCCACCTCAAGGCTGATATTCTGCTCTGAAAGTGTATCCTTCAGTTCAACAAGCATCAAGTCTATAATTTGATGAAGATGCTCTTTTTCAAGTGCCTTGAACTCGATGATGCTGTCAAAGCGGTTCAGGAATTCTGGCTTGAAGAAGCCTCCAAGGGATTCAAGGATACTTGATTCATTGACAGCAGTGTTCTGGTCAAATCCGACCTTGATTGTTTTATGTCCGACTCCTGCATTGCTTGTCATGATGATGACAGTGTCCTTGAAGCTAACAGTGCGACCTTGGCTGTCAGTCAGGCGGCCATCCTCTAGAATCTGCAGGAACATGTGCTGGACATCAGGATGAGCCTTTTCGATTTCATCCAACAGAATGATGCTATACGGGTTGCGGCGAACTTTTTCGGTCAGTTGGCCAGCTTGATCATGGCCTACATATCCTGGTGGCGAACCAATCAGCTTGGAAACACTGTGCTTTTCCATATATTCACTCATGTCAAGACGAACCATTGCATCTTTAGAGCCAAACAGCTCTTCTGCCAGTGTCTTTGTCAATTCTGTCTTACCGACCCCTGTCGGACCGACGAATAGGAAAGAGCCAATCGGACGGTTTTTCGATTTCAATCCAGCACGGCTGCGGCGGATTGCCTTCGCTACTTTCTGCACAGCTTCCTCCTGGCCAATTACTTTGCTATTAAGGTTTACAGCAAGGTTTTTCATCCTCGCTTGTTCATCCTCCTGAAGTTTGCCCACAGGAATGCCAGTCTTCTTCTCAATGATTTCCTGGATATGTTGTACTGTTACAACAGGGCGTATTGCATGACCATTATCACTTAATGCTTTTTCCAGCTTTGCTTCCTCATCACGAAGCATTGCAGCTGTCTCATAGTCTTCCAGCTTCAATGCTTCTTCCTTTTCCTTGGCGATATCAGCAAGGCGGCTTTCGGCATCATTTTTATCTGTATAGTCAGAAACGAGGTTAAGCTTCGAACCAGCTTCATCCATTAAATCGATCGCTTTGTCAGGAAGGAAGCGATCCTGGATATACCGATGTGATAGCTGTACACATGCCTTAATCGTTTCTTCCGAAAAAGAAACCTGATGGAAATCTTCGTACTTGGACTGAATTCCTTTCAGGATTTCGACAGCCTCATCAACTGTTGGCTCCAACACATGTACTGGCTGGAAGCGTCTCTCAAGCGCCGCATCCTTTTCAATCTGGCGATATTCCTTAAGGGTAGTCGCACCGACTACTTGCAGTTCACCACGGGCAAGTGCTGGCTTCAGGATATTGCCTGCATCCATGGATCCTTCGGCAGAACCTGCCCCAACAAGCTGGTGAATTTCATCAATGAACAGAATGATATTTTTACGAGCCTGTAATTCAGAAATAAGCTGTTTCATTCTCTCCTCAAATTGCCCTCGAATTCCTGTATTAGAGACCATGGAGGCAACATCTAAAAGATAAACTTCCTTGTTCTTCAGCTTGTCTGGGACAGCACCTTCAACAATTTTTAGAGCGAGTCCTTCGGCAATGGCTGTTTTACCCACACCAGGTTCACCAATAAGCACAGGGTTATTTTTATTTCTTCTATTTAAAATTTCGATGACTCGTTTTACTTCTTCTTCTCGACCAATTACCGGGTCAATCAAGCCTGTCTTTGCGATTTGGGTTAAATTTCTTCCGTGCTGATCGATAAAGCCATTTCCTCCGCCAGGTGTTTTCGCAGCAGCAGCGGCCGGGTTATGGTTAGGGTTTTGATTATTAATATTGCCTGGAAACTGTTTGAACATATTGTTAAAAGGCGAGCTCCAAAGCCGGTAAATCCGGACATCGGATTGCCAAAGGAAGCACCTAATTTCTCTTTTTCTGTTTGATAGCAATCTTCGCAGAGCATTAAATGCTTCTGATTACCGTTTAAATTTACTCTCAACTGGATATTTGCGTGTTTTTCCTGGCAATTATGGCAAAGCATTTAAATTCCTCCTTCAAAATGTAAATTCTGTTTAAAATGATCAAAGCTAATCGTTTTGACTTTGACTATCTTTGATCAATTTGATTTTATTATACTTTGACCTTATTTGACTTTCAAGTAGTTTGTTTTAGGTAAATTTTAAAAAATACTGTGTTGGAATTTCCTTTTAAGAAGCTCGTCATGGTTTGTCTATCCTTACATATATTGAGAAGGAGGGGGGAACGCTTTGAAGACAAATTGGGGTGCTGCCTTTCAAATCGCTGCTGTATATGTCGGTACTGTTGTAGGTGCCGGTTTTGCGACTGGGAGGGAAATCGTCGAATTCTTTTCCCGCTTTGGACTTTTCGGATTGATTGGGGTTTTCATGGCGGGATATATTCTTACATATATGGGTGCAAAATTGATGCGCATTGCAGCGGCGATTGACGCCCGTTCATATGAAGAAATGAATGTGCATTTATTCGGAAATTTTTTGGCAGAATCATCAATATTATGATGCTGTTTATGCTGCTTGGAGTTTGTGCTGTTATGCTTTCAGGTGCAGGGGCAGTGTTTGAAGAGCAGCTTGGATTGAACAAATCGCTTGGAATCTTGGTTACGATTGCATTATCACTTGCTGTTATGGTCGTCGGATTGAAGGGCGTTTTTGCTGTTAATACCTTTGTTGTGCCAATGATGATCTTGTTCAGCCTGATTTTATTTTTCCTGTCAGTCAAGTTGCCTGGATTCATAGAGCAGGTCGTAATCATTCCATATGCAGAGGATGGATGGAAGGCAGTCATCGGTCCGTTTTCCTATACAGCTCTGAACCTGTCGCTTGCCCAGGCAATACTGGTTCCTGTTGCAGCAGAGATAAAAGACGATAATACTGTAAAATGGGGAGGAATCCTCGGCGGGATTGCGCTGACTTTAATCCTGCTTTCAAGCCATTTGACCTTAATCATGCTCCCAGGATTCGAAACTTTTGAAATACCGATGGCAGTGGTTATGAAGCAGCTAGCTGCAGGACTTTACTGGATTTTTGTCCTGATAGTATATGGTGAAATATTCACATCTGTAATCGGAAATATTTTTGGCCTTGAAAGGCAAATTCAAAAATATGTCAAGCTGCCAAGCCTGCTCGTCGTCTCCCTGCTCTTCTTAATTTGTTATTTCATCAGCTTGATTGATTATGGAACACTTCTTTCAATCTTATATCCAGTTTTTGGCTATATCAGTTTAATCTTTATAGTGTTGTTATGGATGAAACCAGTTAATGTGATAAATAAATAAAGAAGGGGGAGAAGCCCCTTCTTTATTTATTCTCTTTCATGATCGTTTTGGCCATTTCCAGGAATGCGTTGCGGTGGTCAGCATCTTCTTTTGTGAATAGAGTCAGCTTTAAAGGTTGTTCCTGATTTTTAATTAGATAAGTAGTGACGATGTCTGATCCACTATTAGTTTCCATTGCCCAAGCATTGTTGAAGAATGGGTCTTCCGGTGTTTGTGTTTTTGTTACCTCTGGTCCAACTGCGGCTAGTTGTGCTTTTGAATTTTCTTCTACTAAAGCCCACTCTGCGTCAGCTGGAAGCAATTCTATCCTCATGAACACACTGTCGTCTTCAGTCCACATCAGTACATCTTTGTTAGGTTCCTCTGCTGACAATTCATATTCAGGCAAAACATACATGGAGTAGTTTTGATTATCATTGTATTTCAAAAAAGCAGTTTCTTCCTTTTGTTCGCCATTCTCTGTATAAGCAATGTTTTGCTCCATAATGCGGATTATGCCCTCTTCATTATCTTTCTCCTGGTCAGATGTCTTTTGGTCTCCTTCATTCTTTTCTGGCGCAGCAGCCGGCTGGGCTGCAGGTGCCTTGCCTGTTGACTCCGATTCTTCTGGAGAACCGCAGCCTGCAATGATTAATGCTGATAATCCAATAACTGCAAAAGATTTTGCTAATTTGTTCATGTCTGATTGCCCCCTGTTATTTCGTATGGTGATTTCTACATTTTTTAGACGGAATATAATAACGAAAGTTACAATTGTTGTCGCATTTACAAAAATATCATGGACAGGCAGATTGGACAATAATAAAAATGACCCATAAGCCAACGATTGGCATGGGTCATTTTAAGTGTAAAAGCTTAGCTTAGAGGAATGAAGACAAATAATAATAAATCAAAGACGATGTGAGAGACGATAACGAGTGGCAAGCTCCGTTTCCATGCATATAAAATGCTCCAAACCAGTCCGGCGATCATAGCAGCAAGTACAAGAATGAACTCTCCGGAATAGATATGGACGGAAGCATATAATATTGCTGAAAGGCCAATAGACATTTTCATACTAAAGTATTTGCTAAATCTTTTTTGGATAAAACCCCGCCAAAAGATTTCTTCTCCGGGAGCGAGGATTAACACCAGGACTAGATAATGCCATAATAGGTCAGGTGAGAATCTGCTGTACAAACGTGATGTTTGATTGGAGAAAGGCAGGTTTAAAAATTCGATCAGGAAGCTTCCAAGCCAAAACAGGCCAAATAAACCGAGACCGGAGGCAATTCCTAGAATTAAGTAAGAAAGCGTTGAGGTATTGTCCTCGATTTCTTCATGTATGATGGAATAACTAATCAGAATCAGCATTGAAGCTGTGAATATATACCAGAATACGTCTTTATCTTCAAAGGTAAAAAATAGGAGTAGATGCGCGATCAAAAAACCAAGAATTAATCTGCGATCCGCCATCCAATTCTTCATTGTTCATAAAACCCCTTTCCAGAAACAAAATTTATTGTACCAAATAATTCATTAAATTTGTAGGAAATGATTTCTTCCAGATGGGGCATGATAATAATGACCGAAAATATGAATGGAGGGAAGATCATGTCAGAATCAAAGCGTGAGAGGGAGCGTAATTGGACTGTACGAAAGCAGGATCAGCATCCGCATGGAAAAGTTAAATCCTATAAGGAACTTGCTGGGAAGGAAAATAAAGAATAAAGAAGAAAAGCAGCTGAGGCTGCTTTTGGTATTTTGAAAATAAAATAAAAATTATTACACTTTGAACAGTTTCTAGCCCTCGAGACACTTCAGTCCTGTCAATGAAGTCAAAAAGCAACTTCACTGTCAGGCCTTCCAGCGCTTGTCGGGGCTGAGCAAGCCGCTTGCGCTTTATAGTTTAATAGGCTGTTTCTTTAACAATTTTATAGTTTTTATGATTGATAACAGTGCGTTGATCGAGCTCTAGATCCCGGAAATTGTTCATATATGTTAAATCAACAATAACTGAGTTTTCATTGACCTTTTCTACAACACCTTGCAATCCCTCTTTGAATTCGATTACATTTCCAACTTCAGCCTTCTTCAAATAAACTCGCTCCTTCGTTATATTTCGAATTACTAACATTTTGCCTTAATTTTCTCCTAGCGTAAAGAAAAATCATTAATAAATTTCAAATGTTCACGAAATTTTCATTTTGTAAAAGTTAGAAAATTCAATTTATATGATCATTATATAGAATAATCATATTTCCATCCAGCGGAAATTTAAAATGTTCTAACATTTTATTTCCATTTTATAAAGTTAAAAACAGAAGGGTTTTGCAAATTGAGCAATAGAAGATAAAATAGTTTTAGCTTAAAGAAACAGGGGTGGTTTATTTGGATGAAGAACAGGCTGTCCGAATGCTGGAAAGTTTGAAAAATAAAGAAGTAGAAGAAATCTTCGTTTCCAAACAGGATTTTATGGAATTTCGTGAATTCCTGGTAAAAAGGGATGACTTTAAACACTTCAGAGGTATCGCCCAAAGAGGCGGAGATGTCATTTTTAGATATATGGATGAAGCGAGGAGCTAAACGGATAAAAAACTGAATGCTAAGGTATTCAACGGACTGGAAAAATTAAGTAAGGAAGAAAAAAACAGAGTTGAAAGATAACATAAAGAAAATCTTTCGACGGTAAAAATAACCTTTTGTCACAATTTCGATAAAATGAAAACGTTTTACTGAAAAAAATGCTTAAAACCTTTAAAAATCAAGGATTTTTCATTGTCTAAGACTATGCAAAATGCTATTCTTTTGTGTGGGATGCCAATCCGATTTTCTGCGGAAATGATTGGAAACAATATATGGTGTGAAAGAACAATACAAATGGGTAAAATACAATTATCATTTTAGCTAGGCCTAAAATTTTGACCTTTCGCTGAATTGAACCATTTAGTTTGGAAGGCATCATGTATGGTCATCTTAATCATCTATTTAAAAGGAGAATGATATAGTATGGTACAAAAACAATTCAAGGTTGTTGCTGAAACTGGAATTCACGCACGTCCTGCTACGATGCTTGTACAGGCTGCAAGCAAGTTCGATTCAGAAATCCACTTAGAATATAAAGAAAAAAAGGTTAACCTTAAGTCAATCATGGGTGTTATGTCATTAGGAATCGGCCAGGGAGCAGATATCACAATCTTCGCTGACGGAAGCGACGAGCAAGATGCTCTTAATACACTAGAAGAAGCTCTTAAAAAAGAAGGTTTAGCTGAATAATGGGCTTTCTCCAGGGAATTGCCGCTTCAAACGGCATTGCAATCGCGAAAGCCTATAAGCTTGTTGAACCGGATTTTTCTTTTGAAAAAAGAACAATAGAGGCTCCTGCTGAAGAAATTGCGCGTTTCCAGTCAGCGCTTCAGTCTTCAAAGGCTGAGCTTGAAAAAATCCGCGATCATGCCGGAACGGCTTTAGGTGCTGATAAAGCAGCGATTTTTGATGCTCACCTTCTAGTATTGAGCGATCCAGAATTAATTTCACCCATCGAAGATAAAATCAAAACTGAAAATGTCAATGCAGAGCATGCATTGAAAGAAACAGCTGATATGTTCATTGGCATGTTCGAATCCATGGACAATGAATATATGAAAGAGCGAGCAGCTGATATCCGTGATGTAACAAAACGCGTATTGGCCCATCTCCTGGGAATCCAAATCCCGAATCCCAGCATGATTGCGGAAGAGGTAGTCATTGTTGCAGAGGATTTGACTCCTTCGGATACTGCTCAATTGAATCGCCAATTTGTAAAAGGCTTTACAACGAATATCGGCGGACGTACTTCCCATTCGGCAATCATGGCTCGTTCAATGGAAATCCCTGCAGTCGTAGGTACGAAGGCAGCAACAGAAGAAATCAACAATGGTGATATCGTCGTTGTTGACGGATTGAAAGGCGAAGTTCATTTCAACCCGACTCCTGAAGTGCTTGAAGCTTATAAGAAGATTCAGGAAGATTTCGAAAAGCAGAAAGCTGAATGGGCTAAGTTGATTAATGAAAAATCGGTTACCGCTGATGGCCACCATGTAGAACTTGCAGCAAATATCGGTACACCAAAGGATTTAAAAGGTGTAGTTGAAAATGGCGGCGAGGGAGTTGGCCTTTACCGTACAGAGTTCCTTTATATGGACAGGGACCAGCTTCCTACTGAAGAGGAACAGTATACAGCATACAAGGCAGTACTTGAAGGCATGGAAGGCAAGCCGGTCGTTGTCCGTACTTTGGATATCGGCGGAGACAAAGAACTTCCATATTTGAACCTGCCTAAAGAAATGAACCCGTTCCTTGGCTTCAGGGCAATTCGCCTTTGCCTTGAGGAAGTAGATATTTTCCGCACGCAACTGCGCGCTTCTTATACGTGCAAGTGTGCATGGCAACCTGAAAGTCATGTTCCCAATGATTGCTACTCTTAATGAGTTCCGGGAAGCAAAAGCAATGCTTGAAGAAGAAAAGGCTAAGTTGGTTGGGGAAGGCATCGAGGTTGCTGAGCATATCGAGCTTGGCATCATGGTTGAGATTCCTTCCACTGCAGTCCTTGCAGACCAATTCGCTAAGGAAGTCGACTTCTTCAGCATCGGAACAAATGACTTGATTCAATACACAATGGCAGCGGACAGAATGAACCAGCAAGTATCATACCTGTACCAGCCATACAACCCATCAATCCTTCGTCTTGTAAAAATGGTCATTGATGCTGCCCATAAGGAAGGCAAGTGGGCTGGTATGTGCGGAGAAATGGCCGGGGACGAAACGGCGATTCCAATCCTGCTTGGCCTTGGCCTAGACGAGTTCTCCATGAGCGCTTCTTCCATTCTGAAAGCACGCTCATTGATCATGAACTTAAACAAAGCGGATATGAAGAAGCTGGCTTCTGATGTGTTGAACATGAGCACAACAGAAGAAGTGATTGAAGCAGTAAACCAGGCAATTTCTTTGTAACATAATTGTAATATAAAAAAATGTTTTAACCTATAGAGGGCGGGTATAGATGAGTAAGCACTTTGGTTAGACTGAAAGTGAGCTAATCATTCTCATTTTCCCCCAGATTTGGCCGGCTGTTTATCAGCCGG
>NZ_BAUW01000092.1 GCF_000517385.1 Mesobacillus boroniphilus JCM 21738
TAAGAAATGAAAAACTGTGTCTAAACAATGACAATTTATGTCATTCCATCAATAACCATGAAAAAATTTGCTATTTCATCATATAATATAATCAAAGAGATAGGAAATTGAAAAATAATCTTACCTAAACTTTTCCTTGTTTACTTTACTTTGGACAAGGATAGTTTAAAATAAGAACTAAGGAGATGATCCACTATGTTAAAGAAGCTAAGAAAGAAGCTTTTAAAACAGTGGAAAGATTTGCTTCGAAAAAAAACAATCGCTTAACTTTTTGAGCCCTTCAAACTTGCGAAGGGCTCCTTCCTTATTGTAAATTGGTTAATAGCGGAAAACATGGCAGGATGGATAATAACAATGGTAACATTGTTAATTTTTATATATGGCTGATTTCGAATATTGTTTTGACAGAATTATGCTTTACCTTACTTATTTGAGTTCGTCTATCTTTGGTTTTTTCAAACCCGGAATCGCATAAACCTGTAAAAACGTTTCATCGAAAATTGCCTATAAAATAGAAAAACTTAATTCAAGGAGAGAGATTTTTAATGATTTTTAAAGTATACTTCCAGGAATCAAACAAGCAAGTACCAGTTCGCGAGAAAACGCACACCATTTATGTAAAAGCTGACTCTGAGAGAGAGGTACGGACAAAAATAGCTGACCGCCAATATAATATTGAATATATCGAGGCAGTTGAGGGTAACTATTTTGAGTACGAGAAGCAAAAAGAAGACTTTGAAGTATTGGAGATCGAATAATTTATGAAATTCGTTAAAAATGACCAAACAGCCGTTTTCGCGCTCGGTGGATTAGGCGAAATTGGTAAGAACACTTACGGAATACAGTTCCAGGATGAAATCGTCTTGATTGATGCCGGCATAAAATTCCCAGAGGATGAATTGCTCGGAATCGATTATGTTATTCCTGACTATTCGTACTTGATAAAAAATGAGGACAAAATCAAAGGCCTTTTCATTACACATGGCCATGAAGACCACATCGGCGGCATTCCTTATTTGCTGCGTGAAATCAATGTACCTATTTATGGCGGCAAACTTGCACTTGGCCTGATCAGAAACAAGCTTGAAGAACATGGGCTGTTGCGAAAAGCAAAGCTGATCGAAATTAAAGAAGACAATATCATCAAGTTCCGTAAAACATCAGTCACTTTCTTCAGGACAACGCACAGTATCCCTGATTCATATGGGGTCGTAGTGAAAACTCCTCCTGGGCAAATCGTCCACACTGGCGATTTCAAGTTTGACTTTACACCAGTAGGCGAGCCAGCCAATTTAACCAAAATGGCTGAAATCGGCAAAGAAGGTGTCCTTTGCTTGCTATCGGACAGCACTAATGCCGAAGTTCCTCATTTCACGATGTCTGAGCGCCGTGTTGGCGAAAGCATTCATGATATTTTCCGAAAAGTGGATGGACGGATCATCTTCGCTACTTTCGCTTCCAATATCCATCGCCTGCAGCAGGTTGTGGAAGCGGCAGTTGCTAACGGCAGAAAAGTTGCAGTATTCGGGCGAAGCATGGAATCAGCTATCAATATCGGACAAGAACTAGCTATATCACTGCGCCAAAGGATACATTCATTGAGGGGCAGCAAATCAACAGACTCCCTGCTAACCAGGTTACAATCCTTTGCACTGGAAGCCAGGGCGAGCCGATGGCTGCTTTATCAAGGATTGCGAACGGTACACACCGCCAAATCCAAATTCAGCCTGGCGATACAGTTGTATTCTCGTCTTCACCAATCCCTGGTAACACCATCAGCATAAACAGGACAATCAACATGCTTTCCCGTGCTGGTGCTGATGTTATCCACGGATCATTAAATGACATCCATACTTCGGGTCATGGTGGTCAGGAAGAACAGAAATTGATGCTTCGCCTGATCAAACCAAAATACTTCATGCCAATCCATGGTGAGTACCGCATGCAGAAGATGCATTCGAAACTCGCTACTGATTGTGGAGTTCCTGAAGAGAACTGCTTCATCATGGATAACGGTGAAGTACTTGCCCTTGGCGATAATGAAGTTAGCGTCGCTGGCAAGATTCCTTCCGGCAACATTTACATCGATGGAAGCGGTGTTGGCGATATCGGAAACATCGTTCTTCGCGACCGCCGAATCCTTTCCGAGGAAGGCCTTGTTGTTGTGGTGGTAAGCATCAATATGAAGGAATTTAAAATTGCAGCAGGCCCAGACCTGATCTCACGCGGATTTGTCTACATGAGAGAGTCCGGTGACTTGATTAACGACGCCCAGAGCTTAATTAATAAGCACTTAAATAAGGTGATGGAAAGAAAAACGACTCAGTGGTCAGAAATCAAAAATGAAATCAATGATACTCTAGCACCTTTCCTTTATGAAAAAACAAAACGCCGTCCAATGATCCTGCCGATTATTATGGAGGTATAAGCAAAAACCGTTGCGATTTTCAGCAACGGTTTTTTGGTTGTTTTGTTTAAAAAAATTAATGAATAATTCGTTGTGGTTAACTATATTTGATTTCTTAATCCAGCTCCAGCACTTCTAGTTTTTAACTATTGGAATCAATATTATTATTTTGTCTTTGTCCTGCCTTTTTTCTTGCAAAATATAAGATGGCAGCCACAATGGCCGCTACAATCAAGAGGATAGGCAAGTTTCCAATCAGGAATACAATGATTCCTGAACCTGCTGCCAGCAGGATGTTAATATTATCAGCAAATTGTTTCTTTATTTTCTGCCATGTGTTCAGGCTGTCGTTATCTATTTTCGAAACTGGCACTTCATTTTCTTGCAGGGTGATGGTTACAGTCGAAAGTGCTGTCTGGTTTTCGAGAAACTTCTTTCTGCCCGCTATTTGTTCAATCTGTTCCTGGACATCTGCCAAATCGGAGGATATTTTCAAAAGATCCTCTGTTTTTTGCGCTTGCTTCATGAAATCAAGCAGCCTCGCTTCAACTGCCTTCTTTGATTTCATTCGAGATTCCAGGTCAACATACTCCTCCGTAACGTCCTGCCCGCTTACGTGGCGATTATTAACTTGAATAGAAAGGCCCTCAGCATCATTCAAGAACGCATTAAAATGCTCCTGGGGAATCCTGAACGTCATCGTGCCACTTTGCTGTTCGCCATCAAATCGGTTTGAATTGGACTGTACAATATATCCGTTGTACGCTTTTGCTTTCTGTTCAAGAGCATTGCGTGCTTTTTCAAAGTTGTCCACTCTGATATCCATTTCGGCATTATAGATGACCATCCGCTGAGCAGCCGCTTCATCTGTCTCTATGCTGGTTTGCCCTTCTGCTTTTGAATCCTCTCCCACATTATCTTCTTGTGAAAAACCAATTTCATTTTCACTGACATTTTCCATGCTAGAATTCATGTCACCATCAGCACTCTTTTCACTATCATCCTGTGACATACCTCCACTGCAGCCGGCAAGTAGAAAAAAAAACATAAGACACATAAAAAACATCTTCTTTAACAATGAAAAGCCCCCTTGAAACATGTCTATTTATGAATATGACGGTAACTCTGTTAAAAAGTTACAGATTGCCTGAGAAAGTGGCAGCATCACGACACAGTATTGCTCTTAATTAATTTTAATTACAAAAAAAGCCTTCACGAAGAAGGCTTTCAACATTTATACTGCATCTAGCATATTGAATTGTGCTTTGACAAGATCATGATATTCTCCCTCAAGCTCCATAAGTTGAGCATGATTGCCTCGCTCGATGATCATACCATTCTCCAGTACGAAGATATTATCTGCTTCCCTGATGGTCGACAGTCTGTGAGCTATGATGATTGCCGTTCTGCCTTTCAACAGGGTTTTCAATGCCTTTTGGATTTTCACTTCCGTTTCTGTGTCGATGCTGGCCGTCGCTTCATCCATAATCAGGATCCTTGGATTGGCTAGCAATGCCCTGGCGAAGGAAAGCAGTTGTCTTTCACCTACTGAAAGGATATTACCCCTTTCTTCCACCTCTGTTTTATACCCATTAGGCAGCTTCTTGATGAACTCTGACGCCCCGGCCGCTTCAGCAGCGGCTCTTACTTCTTCCTCTGTTGCATCCGGCCTGCCAAAAAGAATATTATCGTAGATCGTTCCAGAAAAAATAAAAGTGTCCTGCAAGACGATACTGATATGCTTCCTAAGACTGCCTATGGAGACTTCTTTTAGGTCATGACCATCAACCAATACCCTTCCTGATGTTGGATCATAAAACCGGCTGATCAAATTGGCGATTGTCGTCTTCCCTGACCCAGTATGGCCTACCAGGGCAACAGTCTGGCCTTCCTTCATTTCTAGGCTGACCCCCTTTAGCGCTGTTCGCTTATCATCGTATGAAAAGACCACTTTTTCAAATTTAATTTCACCGCGGATATCCTCAAGTTCGACCGGCTGATCTGACTCAGAAACAATTGGCTTCTCATCAAGAAACTCGAAGATTCGTTCCGATGAAGCCATTCCCATCAATAACTGGTTATACACCTGACCCAGTCTTGAGATTGGTTCCCAGAACATACCAAGATAGAAGGCAAACGAAACGAATACACCAATTGAGATTGTTCCATTTTGGATTAAACTTGCTCCATACCAAATCAAGACAGCTGTTCCAAGCGCGTTGGTCAGTTCAACCATCGGACGGAACATCGCATTTTTCTGTGAAGCCGACTTCCAGCTCTGGAAGGTCTCATCGTTGACTCCATCAAAGAACGCCATGTTTTCCTTTTCCTGAGTAAAAGATTGTGTAACCCTGATTCCCTGGATACTTTCATTAAGGTGGGAATTTAGCTTGGATTGCTTCATGCGGACATCCTGCCAGGAGCGTCTGATATTTTTCCTCAGCTTTGTTGAAATCAAGAACATGATCGGTAAGATAATCATGATTGCCAGTGTAAGCTGCGGACTTAACGAGAACAAGATAAAGAAAATACCAATCAGCAGAACAATGTCCATCAATAAGTTGATGACCCCGTTGGTGAACAATTCCTGGAGCGAATTGATATCATTCATGATCCGTACAAGTATTGATCCAGCTGAACGCTGGTCAAAAAAACGATGGGAGAGATTTTGCACATGAGTAAATAAGTGTTTGCGCAAATCATATATCACATTCTGGCCCAATTGGTTCATCCAGCGGATTCTGAAAAAATTCGCTACATAGGAAGCCGTATATAGCCCTCCTATAAGTGCAACAAGCCAAAGAAGCATGTTGGCATCTTTGTTTTTAACAGCTCTGTCAAGCGTGTAAATCCCGATCAAGATAGGGATCACCAGCCTTACCGCTGTCGTGATCAATACCATAGCAATCGATAGCGGAACAAGATTCTTCTTGTATGGCAACATATAACCGAAAAGCCTTGTCATCTGCTTCCAGTTAAAAGGCTTATCAATAACCTGGTCAGTAGAATAGTGGAACCTATTCAAAACTTTAGAGTTTCTTTTCTTGCTCAAAACCTTCCCCCCTGTACATTGTAGATAATTGGTGCTATGACCAAAATCACAAACAGATATCAATCTTTTTGAGTTTTAAATCAACCAGTTTGCGATACCTTTTCGCGATCTTTGAATTGTATATCATAAATTTTTTGATATGTGCCGCCATTCTTTATCAATTGTTCATGAGTTCCTCGCTCAGTAATTGATCCATTTTCGAGTACGAGAATTTCATCTGCATGCTTAAGGGAAGAAATGCGGTGTGCGATGATGAACGTCGTCCGTCCCTTCATAACTTCGAGTAATGCTTGTTGGATCTTGAATTCAGTTTCCATATCTACTGCGCTTGTGGCATCATCCAGGATCAAGATACTTGGATTCACACAAATCGCCCTGGCAATCGCAATTCTTTGCTTTTGGCCTCCAGAGAGCCCCATACCTCTTTCTCCCAAAATTGTTTCGTATCCATCCGGAAGCTCCATAATGAAACTATGTGCCTGGGCCCGTTTGGCGGCTGCAATGATCTCCTCCATTGTTGCATCTGAATTGCCATAAGAAATATTGGCTTTGATCGAGGATGAAAATAGGAAAGATTCCTGAAGCACAATCCCTATATTGCTGCGAAGTGAACGGAGAGAATAATCCTTTATATCCAGGCCATCAACGAGAACCTGGCCATCGACTGGCTCGTAAAACCTTGTCATCAGTTGGGTTATGCTTGTTTTTCCTGAACCAGTTGATCCAATTAAGCCAATTGTCTGACCTGGTCGTGCCTTAAAAGATATATTATATAAAGCTTCATTTTCGTCATCTCCATAGCGGAGTGTTACATCATTGAATTCTACTTCCCCTGAAAGCTTTTCAACTTCCAGAGCACCTCGCTTCTCTTCAATCTCCTCATCAGACTCGAGGATTTCCAGTAATCTTTCACCTGATGCTTTTGATTGGGAAAATAGGTTCACAACGAATCCGAGGTTCATGATTGGCCACATGATGTACCAAACGAGGCTGTAGAAAGCCACCAACTCCCCTGGGAGCAAAGATTCATTCATGACAAGGAAGCCGCCGTATCCTAAAAGCAGGACAACACTTAAATTACCCAAAAACTCCATTAACGGAAAATACTTAGCCCAAATTTCCGAAGTGAATAAATATTGATCTTTATAATTTCCATTCGATGCATTGAATCTGCCAATCTCATAATCTTCGCGAGAAAGCGATTTAACAGTGTTGATTCCGCTTATATTCTCCTGGACCTTCGTATTCAGTTTCCCAAACGATTTCCTTATGCCTCTGAACGCTGGATGGACTGCCTTGTCAAACTTATATACAACTACAGCAAGGAACGGCAGTGTCGCAAGAGTGACAAGAGTCAATGAAATAGAATAATAGAACATAACAGAAAAGCTAATACCAATTAAGAGGACAAAACGAATCAACTCAGAAAAGCCAAAGCTTAGGAAGAAGCGGAAGCCTTCTACATCTGCAGTAAGCCTTGACATTAAATCCCCTGTCTTCGCATTGTCGTAATATCGGAAGGAAAGGAACTGAAGCTTTTCATAAAGAGAGTTTCTCAGCTTATAGACAGAATGAATTCCGAACAGGTCCCCTGTAAATTGATAAATGTAGGTACAAATCCCTTTCACGACCATCGATCCGACAAATCCGGCAGCCAGCAGCGGAATTAGCTCATACCGTCCTCCAATGACGGCTTCGTCAATTGTAAGCTGCAGGATCACCGGGTAAACAACGGTAATTGCCGTTACAATCAACATAAATAATATTGACCAAATAAAGTAATTTTTATAAGGCCAATAATATTCCTTTAATTTTTTGAATGTCTCCATTCATATCCCCCCTTTGGAAATTTAGAGATTCTTCTTTTGGCTAGAATGTTTCTTTTTCGCGAAGCCTTGTTGTGCTCTTGGTAAAAGTCATCACTTTACGAAAAACTTTGGAAAACCTTAACAAAAAGAAAAGCACGTATACATTAATATATCGAGTTTCGAAATATTTTTCCAGTACTTTGTCGCAATTTTTTTATTTTTTTGTATATGAGAATTGTCTGATATTAATGAGTAAAGAACAGCTGGAATAGTTTTCGATGGAAGAATCCATAATGAGCAAGAAAAATGTCCGTTAGAATTACTCTAACGGACAAAGAAGTGATTCTTATTAAGAAATTTGTACGTTAAAATGTCTTTATCGGACAAACTCGTGATCCTTATGAAGAAATGTGTCCGTCAGAAAGGCTCTATCAGACAAACTCATGCTCATTCTGAAGAAATATGTCCGTTAGAATACGCGAGGTCTACTTCATTCTATTTTTCCATTTCTTCGAGTACCCTGTCCACGCGCTTTTCTAGCATCTTCAATCCGCTGCCGCCAGCCTGGAAATGCCTTAACAGACCGTTTCTATCAAAGAGATAGTAAGCAGGTACGTACTTGTTTTCTAAGGCTGCTGTCAATTTATGTTCATCGTCAATGAAGATGGGCTGTGAAATCTGATGTTCTGCTGCCACTTGTTTAATTTCTTCCATATTCATGTCTTTTTCGGATCGGGGCATATGTACAGCCATCACATTCAGTCGATCTTTATAAATATCACGAAGTTCATTCACCGATGGCATCGCTATCTTGCATAGATGGCAGCTGATCGACCAAAAATGGATCAATGTCGGCTTTTTACCAACCAGCTGATCCTTAGTAAACTCTCCATTTAGCCAATCAGTGGCTCCGGATATTTCAGGCATAGGTTGACGCAATCTCATATCGAACACCTCTTTTTTTGGAAAGTCAATTTCACTGACACATTAAAGCTGGATTGACAATATCATAGGTTTAATTGCTTTTGTATTCAATATACTTTGTCAACAATTCAATCGCTGTCTTGATGGCGTCCTCATCTGGGTCCAGCTTGGCATGATGAAGACCAGACTCCGAATTAACTCCTAGCCAGAACATGAAGCCAGGAATCTCTTTAAGCATATAACCAAAGTCTTCGCCAGTCATGGCTTCTTTACAAACTAGCACATCGATATTTTCCTTTTTTTCAGCAAAGGCGATAAAATCCCGTGCCAGTTCTTCATTGTTATAAACTTGATGGTACATGGCCCCATAGTCAATCGAAGTCCTGCATTGATACCCTACTTCGATTCCCTTGACCAGTGCCTCGATTCTTTGTTTCACTCTTGCCATAGATTCAACGGACAGTGTTCGAATGGTTCCTTCAAGTCTTGATGTTTCCGCAATGATGTTTTGCACGGTACCTCCGGTTATCTTGCCAATCGTTATTACAGCACTGTCGAGAGGATCAATGTTTCTTGAGACGACTGACTGAAGCTGATTCACAAGAGCGCAAGCTGCAACGACCATATCATTTGTTTGGTGCGGATAAGCTGCATGACCTCCTTTCCCCTCAAGGTCAATGAACAGCTCTGAAGTATTGGCAAAAAGCAGCCCCTCCCTAGTTGCAATCGTTCCAACAGGATATTCGGGTGCAATATGCAAAGCTATGATCATATCAGGCTTCCATTCCTGCATGATATCAGTCTTAAGCATTGGCTCAGCACCACCTGGTCCTTCCTCGGCAGGCTGGAAAATGAACAGCAGATGATCATCAATCGGGTGAGCAACGAAGTATGAAATCAATCCAAGGGCAATGGACATATGAAAATCATGACCGCATGCATGCATCTGCCTTCATGAATTGATTTGAATTCCAAACCTATTGCTTCAGTGATCGGAAGACCGTCGATATCTGCTCTGTAACCAATCGTCTTCTTTGGATTACTTCCCTTTATCCTGACAAAGATTCCAGTCTTCCATGTCTTGATTTCCAAGCGGTCCTGAGGGAGACTGCTTAAATAATCAAGCAGATAGGCCTGCGTTTTGAACTCCTTGAAGCCCAGTTCAGGAATCTGATGCAAATCTCTTCTGATTTTAATGAAATTAGCAAAATCCATACTGTTCTCTCCTTATAAAAGAAAGCGCGGACCTAATATCCACGCTTTCAATCCTCCTATTAAAGCTGGCGAAGCTCCTGCTTGATTTCAGTTTTTGACTTCGTTTTTTCGTCGATTTCCTTGATGACGCGTGCTGGTGTTCCAGCTACCACTGTATATGGAGGCACATCTTCGATGACAATTGCGCCTGCAGCAACAACTGCACCCTTGCCTACTGTTACGCCTTCAAGGACAACAGCGTTGGCTCCGATTACAACATCATCTTCAACTATGACTGGCTTCGCTGAAGGTGGCTCGATAACGCCAGCAAGCACAGAACCTGCACCGATGTGGCAGTTCTTTCCTACTGTTGCACGTCCGCCAAGTACAACGTTCATATCGATCATAGTACCTTCGCCTACAACAGCGCCAATATTAATTGAAGCACCCATCATAATAACGGCATTATCACCGATTTCCACCTGGTCCCTGATGATTGCGCCAGGTTCAATACGAGCCTTGATATTTTTCATATCCAGCAATGGAATAGCTGAATTTCTGCGGTCGTTTTCAACGACATAATCTTCGATTTTAGCCTGATTTGCTTCGATTGCCGGATTGATTTCAGACCATTCTCCGAAAATTACTCCTGTGTTGCCTGCAATGAACGTCTTGGAATTTTCTCCAAAGTCGATTCCTTCCAGGTCGCCTTTAATATATACCTTTACCGGAGTGGCTTTTTTGCTATTTTGAATAAACGAAATAATTTCATTAGCATCCATCATTTTCATAAACTTAACCTCCAATTATGTATGTACTCTCAGCATCTTTCCGTTAACAAGTTGCTCTAGAATTAATGTGCTGAAGGGACAGCGCGGAAACAGCCTTTTCTAAAAATTACTTTAACAAACAAAAGTTTTTAAAACAAGAAAAACTATTTATCTGTTTTCTTCGATTCAACTATGTGTTCATTGACAATGTCAATGAAGGCCTGGACTTGCTTTAACCGGAAGGCTGATTCATAGCCAAGAAGCCAGGTGTCCCTACCCAATGGTTCATTGTTTTCGTCGTGGAGCGGGACTTTAAAAATGTCCTTTTCCGCCCCATTAAGAGTTATTGCCGGAAGGATTGCGTAGCCAATGCCGTTAAAGGTCATTTGTTTGCAGGTTTCAATCTGGTCTACAATGATTGTCCTTTTTGGCGCTGTCTGGAATTGCCGTAACCACCAATCCTGGATTTCCTGGTAGTAGTTAGAATCACTTTTAAACTGGATAAACGGCCGGTCTGTATCCAGTACTTGTTCAGGGCTTGTTATTTCCGTGTCCACCAAATACAGACTGTCCTTGAATAAGTGGATTTTGACACCTTTCCAGTCTGGGGTGCCTCTGATAATTCCGATGTGCACCTGATCTTCATATAGTGCCTTTGATATTTCACTGCTCCACCCAGTAACAAGCGAAATTTTCGCCTGAGGGTAACGGTTTACATATTTCTTCAATACCTGTGGCAGCCAATTTTGACCAACAATCGAAGCGACAGCTATTTTAAGAGTTCCATACACCTCGGAATTTAATGCATGGATTGATTCCCTGGCTTTTTCCTCTCTCGCAATTGTCTCATTGATAAATTGAATTACGACCTCTCCCGCAGGAGTTAAGGTAAGCCCTTTTTGGGACCGAAGGAAAAGCTTTGTGCCCCAATCTTTCTCGAGCGATTGGAGTCGCTGTGACAAAGCTGGCTGGGATACAAATAATCTCTCCGCCGCCTTCCTCATATTCATTTCCTGCGCAAGCACTGATAACAGGTGAAACTCTGAAATAGATGACATAATTGAACCTCTTAATAAGATTTTCTTATATTATAAATGAAATTTTATCTTTTTACATTATAGTAAGAAAAACGCAAGCGCCTTGTTCAGCCCCGACAAGCGTTGGAGGGCCGACCGGTGAAGTCGCTCTTTGACTTCATCGGGCGGACCGAAACGTCTCGAGGGGCTAGGCGCTGGAGCTAGATTAAGAAAATTACATGGAGAATACAAAACTTAATAACTTTACAAATTCCTTAACCAATAAAAACTGCAGATCACTCTGCAGTTTTTTCCTTTTTTGGCAGGAATAAGATGAACAGCAAACTTACTATAGCAAAAATGAATACGACAATGTAAACAGAATGAAGTGCATTTGTCAGTGCATCCTGAAGAATTGACTTCAACTCTGCCGGTAGCTTCATCCGCTCTGATTCATTGAGCAGGATATTGGCTGTATCTATTGTCAGATCCTGTTCTTCTGCTCCATTCTTTTTCATATAGCTCAAGATGCTGCTATTAAGTACTCCACCAAGCAAGGCAGCTCCCACTGTATTGCCCAGGTTCCTCATGAACATATTGGCTGCCGTTGCGATTCCTCTTTGCTGCCAGGCAACTGTACTTTGGATGGAAACAATGAATGCCGTACTTGTAAGACCCATCCCCACTCCAACGAAGAACGACCCTGCTGCAGCCCATAATGGACCTGCTTCAGGCTTCAGGGTGACAAATAGAATACTTCCGAGAATTAATGCAGCACCACCAAATAGAGAAGTCTTGCGATAGCCGATACTCAAGAGCAGGCGACCGCTTACAGCCGCTGCGATCGGCCAACCTATTGACATGGCCGTCAAGGTAAAGCCAGCCACAATCGGGGACCTCTCCATGACTCCCTGTACAAAGGCAGGCAAAAAGCTTGAAATACCAATCAGCATGACTCCGGTAGTCAAGGAAGTCATATTCGCAATGAATATGGACCGTTCACGCCAAATATTAAATGGCATCATCGGCTCTTCTGCCCTTCTCTCTTGGAAAATAAAGAGGATCAATGTCAGAACACTCAAGCCGATCAGGCCGATCGTTTTCGGGGATGTCCAGGCCCAATTTGCTCCCGCTTCGACAAGGACAATCATCAGTGAACTTATCGCCACAGTAAGGAGCACTGCTCCGGGATAATCAATCTTATGCTTCTTCTTCTCAATATCTTCATGTAGATAGAGCCAGAGACCCGCAATCGCAAGGATACCGAGTGGGACATTGATCCAGAAAACATATCTCCAGCTTGCATATTCCACCAGCAAGCCTCCAAGCGCCGGTCCCGAAACAGCTGAAATTCCCCATACACTGGAGAGATACCCTTGTATCTTCGCCCTTTCTTCCCTTGAATAGATATCCCCTACAATTGTGGTTGCAATAGGCATGACTGCACCAGCTCCAAAACCCTGGATGAACCGATATAGAATCAGCATTTCCATCGTTTCGGCAGTCCCTGAAAGAATCGAACCTATCAAGAATACAATAATCCCGAATGTTAAAATTGGTTTCCTGCCAAATAAATCGGATAATTTCCCATAGATAAGAACAGTAACTGCATTCATAAGCAAATACGCAGAGAAAACCCAGCTATATAACGCAAAACCGCCCAAATCGCCTACGATTGCCGGCATAGCAGTAGAAACAATCGTTCCTTCAACAGCTCCCATAAACATGGCAAGCATAACCGTCGCCAGGACAAAAGAGCGTTTCGTCACCCTCTTGTTCATTTTTTGTTCCGCTTGTCCCATTTGCACACCTCTAATAGAAAAGCACAAGCGCCTTGCTCAGCCCCGACAAGCGCTGGATGGCCGACCGGTGAAGTCGATTTTTGACTTCATCGGGTGGACCCAAATCGAAAAGTATAGCCGACTGTCCAGAAACGCAGAAACTGGAGACTCTGACAAAGAAGCGAGTTTTTGCTTCTGCCGGCGGAGTTAAAGTTTCGGAGTTTCTAGGAGGCGAACTAGAAAAGCGACTCGAGGGTCTAGGCGCTAGAGCTAGACACTAATCTAAGTGGATAAATTTATGCTTTCTTATCCAGTAAAAAATTCAGCCCCCGTATCCGGGAGCTGCCTTATGATCTACTTCTTATTATACCTTTTTACTTGCTTTGTCAATTTTAGTAATACAGTCCGTCGTGTCAGTATTCCCTCAAATAATCCTGAGTCATCTTCTATACAGAGAAAAGGGTGATCTATAAGAAGGTCTAAGGAGTATTGTAGAGTTGAGTGAATGTTGATTCTTGGTATTTTCGAATTCATAGCTTCTTCGACTCGTTTTTTCTCAAGCTGCTCAAACTCGATTCTCTCCAGGCCGAGAATTGAATCCATTATAATAGGTGTACTGATTAAACCCATTAAACGATAATGCGAATCAAGGACTGGAATCGCAGTATACCCACTCTTTGTTAAAACAAGAAGAGCATGTTCAAGGCTATTGCCGACTTGGACATGGGCTACGCGTTCGGAAGGTATCATTACATCTCTAATTGACACTTCCAAAAACTCACCGCTGTAAAGATTAATCATGGCGAAAACTCCCTAAAATGGATTTCTTTCCATTACATTTTATCACAAAATGAATCAAGAAGCTTTTATTTAGTTTGCTTCGAGAAAAAAAGGATTCTTTAACACAGAATTCAAAAGAACAAAAAGCGCAAGCGCATCGTTCAGCCCCGACAAGCGCTGGAGGGCCGACCAGTGAAGTCGTTCTTTGGCTTCATCGGGCGGATCGAAACGTCTCGAGGGGCTAGGCGCTGGAGCTAGACAATAATCTAAGTAAAAAGTTTTA
>NZ_BAUW01000091.1 GCF_000517385.1 Mesobacillus boroniphilus JCM 21738
CGACAAAGAAGCGCTTTTTGCTTCTGCCGGCGGAGTTGAAGTTTCGGAGTTTCTAGGAGGCGACACTAGACAAGCGACTCGAGGGGCTAGGCGCTGGAGCTGGATTAAGAAAACCTGGTTAGTTATCCACATTGAAAATATTTTATAATTTTAATTTCCTATTAAATGAAAAAGTCCAATTCAGTTACGAATTGGACTTGCAAATAGTTATTGTACTCAATTGACTCTTGATTGATTCTCACTATTGAGGCAGCTTTTTAAAGAGCTTAATCGTAAAGGTTGTTCCTTTGCCTATCTGGCTGTCAACTTCGATATGCCCTTTATGTGCTTCAACAATGTGTTTGACGATGGCGAGGCCTAGTCCTGTTCCGCCGGAGTTGCGGCTTCTAGCCCTGTCAACCCGGTAAAATCGTTCAAAAATCCTCGTTATTTCGCTCTTTTCGATTCCTATACCGGAATCCTTGACCAGAACCGAAACAGAATCTCCCTGATCAGTTAAAGAAATCTCTACACTGCCGCCATTTGGAGTGTAGGTAATTGCATTGCTGACAAGGTTGATCAGCACCTGCTTGAGCCTGTCTGGATCTCCTTCAATGACTGCCCCTTCGCTAGGCTGGCTGAGCCTCAGCAGAATATCCTTTTGTGCTGCTTTTCCTTTTAAAATCTCAATGACTTCATTGGCTTCTTTTACGAGATCAACTCTTCCATTAGTCAGCTGGAAACCATGCTGCTCAATCTTCGAAAGGTCTAGCAATTCCTGGATCAATACTTGAAGACGGTCACTTTCCTTTAAAATGATTTCAAGGAACGCTTCAAGTGTTGCCTTATCATGCATTGCCCCATCCAGCAGCGTTTCAGAAAAACCTTTTATAGAGGTAATCGGTGTCTTAAGTTCATGCGAGACATTTGCTACAAAGTCCTTCCTCATCTGTTCCAGTTTCTTCAGTTCAGTAATGTCATGGAAAACGAGTAGGATCCCCTTCCAGACATTGTTTGTCCCGATAATCGGCACTCCATAAACTTCGAAATAACGCCGTTCAATTTCCAATGGCATAACAACTTGCTTCCGTACTTTTTGTTCTGTCATAAAAATCTCTTCGACCATTTGGGTAATTTCTCCATGGTCAATCACTTCATAATAAAGTTTGTAGAGGTACTCAGAAGCCTCCACATTAAAAATTTCCTTGTATGGCTTATTAATCAGGTTGATAAAACCCCTGCTGTCGATCAGAATCAGACCACTGCCCATATTTTCAATCAGTGTAGTCAATCTGTCTTGCTGGGATTCTTTCAGCTTCATCAGTTCCTGAAGATTTCTGGCAAGGATATTGATAGAAGAGCTCAGCATGCCTGTTTCATCAATATGATCTTCATATGTCCTGGCCCGATAATTTCCTTTTGCCAGCTCGATCGCAACGTTTGTCGCAGACTCAATCGGTTTCGTATAGCGGTTGGTGATCCTTGTACCGAGAAGGATTATGACAATTAGTGCCATGCCAAGGCTAACGGTAAGAATCCACCAGATTTGACGATAAGCTTTCTGAAGGTCATCAATCTTTGTGGTTAAAAAAACATAGCCCTCGTTTTCGCCATCATGAATTAGCGGTTTCCAATAATAATGCAGGTCAAAGCCTCCGCCAACTTCCAGGTCGCTCTGCTCTCCAGGAGCGTCTTCAACGATGTCGCCAATAATATCCCTGTGCCTGTTGATTTTCGTGCTTGATGGTTCACCTGTGTCATAATGGACGTCACCCTCAAGGTCAACGATGGTGATCCTTGCGTTAAGCAGGCCGCTCATCCGCGAAATTTCTTCTGTATCCAGCGATGCAAGTCCTCCATTTTGTTCGATATTGGAGGTTAAAAGACTCATTTCAATTTTCAGCCGCTCATTGAATGAGTTAATAAAGTAATTCTTGAATAATTGCCCTAAAAGCAGGCCCAGGCCTACCAACACGATGATGATCAGGGTAATGAGGGCAAACAAGAGACGCGTACGATACTTTGTCATTCTCCCTTTGGTTCCTCCAGCTTATAGCCAAGGCCTCGTATTGTTTTGATATATGATGGTTTTTTCGTATTTTGTTCGATTTTTTCCCGTAAGTGGCTTATATGTACATCAACAATTCTAGTATCTCCTGCAAAGTCATAATTCCAAACAGCGCTGAGTAGCTGGTCACGAGTCAGCACCCTGCCTTTATTCTTCGCCAGGTAAAGGAGCAACTCGAATTCTTTCGGAGTCAATTCAAGCAAGTTTTCCATAAAATAAGCTTCATAAAAATCCGGCATGATTTTAACATCACCAATCTTGATCTGACCCTCATCCTCCACCTTTTCCTCCACAATTTCGGCTGAGTCTGCGTCCTTCTGAGAATGGCTTTTACCCTTGCTACGACCTCACGCGGACTGAACGGCTTAGTCATGTAATCATCAGCGCCCAACTCCAGACCAAGCACTTTGTCAAATTCGTCATCTTTAGCCGTAAGCATTAGTATCGGCACATTGATTTTCTGCTGCCTGAGCTGCTTGCATACTTCCATGCCATCGAGCTTCGGAAGCATCAAATCTAAAATCATCAAATCTGGCCTTTCATCAGCAGCAAGGCGGATTCCTTCCTCGCCGTCCATTCCAGTTACCACTGAATAGCCATTCTGTTCGAGATTATACTTCAGCAGTGTCACAATAGACTGTTCATCGTCCACAACCAAGACCTTCTTGTTCATATGAGCCTCCAAAAAAGTTATTACCCCTATTTCATCCAGGCTCTTTTCTCAAACTTTGTTGCTAGTGACTACAAAATTTGATTGAATGACCAAAGTTTCTCTTCAAATTTAAAGCTTATCATGAGAAAAGAGCTTGCAAACTTAATACCGACCTACAAATTGGCTTTTAATCATGTTAAAATCGGCTTTAGGATTTTAACAACAATCTTACGAAAACAGGCAACATCCAATAGCTCTATTTACATTATAATATCAACCCAACTGATAAAATCAAATTATAAAGCACAAAAAAGCGCAAGCGACTCGTTCAGCCCCGACAAGCGCTGGAGGGCCGACCGGTGAAGTCGTTCTTTGACTTCATTGGGCGGACCGAAGCGACTCGAGGGGCTAGGCGCTGGAGCTGGATTAAGAAAACTCCATGGATTTATCCACAACTCAATAATCTTATAAATTCCAACCACAAAAAGGGATGCACAATTATTGTACATCCCGAAAGTTTAAAAGTTTTCTAATGCTTTTCCTTCCATACGCTGGACTGGATAAGGAGGACAGACGAGCAGCAACCCCTTTACAACTGTCTCATCTTCTTCATTCTTTCCTGTAACCGAAATTTCAACGTTATGCTTACTTCTGATCACTTCGGTTACTTCAAAAAAGAATTGCACTGTACCATAATGGTAAACAGGCTTCACATACTCAATATCCTGCTTCAGAATATGGCTCCCTGGTCCTGGAAGGTATTTTGAAACAGCTGAAGTGATGATCCCATTAAGCATTATTACAGGAACAATCGGTTTTTCATATGGTGTCTGTGACGCGTAATCATGCTGGATATACAAAGGATTGGCATCATTCGTCAATCCTAAATATAAGAGAAGGTCTTTATCTTCGATTTTTTCTGTTAATGTCAATTTTTCTCCGACAGTGATTTCTTCTATTTTCCTGCCAAGCTTACGTTTTCTTCCAAGCAGCATAGCATTTCCCCCTTTGCAATAGAAGTTCGGGAATACTCATTCCATCTCTTGTCCAAAAATCATATACTTTATAATATGTGTAAAAAATCGGGGAATATTCCCCGATTTTTTTATTTACTAGAAATCTTCTAACGACTAAGCAAGTACTGCCATGACATTGCGGACTGCTTCAGCGGACTTATCAAGTGCTGCTTTTTCTTCTGCAGTCAATTCAAGCTCGATTACTTTCTCGATACCGCCAGCGCCAAGAATTGTTGGAACTCCCAGGTAAATTCCTTCGTATCCATACTCTCCTTCTAGATAAGCAATAGAAGGCAATACACGTCGCTGATCCTTCAAGATAGCTTCGCACATTTCAACCAAAGAAGCCGCCGGGGCATAGTAAGCGCTGCCATTCCCAAGCAGGTTGACGATTTCGCCGCCGCCTTTGCGAGTGCGCTCAACGATTGCATCAAGACGATCTTTTGGAATAAGTGTTTCAAGAGGAATGCCTCCTGCATATGAATAACGCACAAGTGGAACCATGTCATCGCCGTGGCCACCAAGAACGAAACCTGTAATGTCTTTAACAGACAGGTTCAACTCCTGAGCCACGAATGTACGGAAACGAGCAGTATCCAATACGCCCGATTGGCCGATTACGCGATTTTTAGGAAATCCGGACTCTTTGAAAATAGTGTAAGTCATGGCATCAACTGGATTAGTCAATACAACGATGAAACTATCAGGTGAGTGTTTGGTGATTTCCTGGGCTACACTTTTCATGATTTTTTGGTTCGTCTGGACAAGGTCATCACGCTCATGCCAGGTTTGCGCGCTATACCAGCTGTTACAACAACGATATCTGAGTCTTTCGTATCTTCATAGCTGGAAGTACCGGTAATGTTCGCGTCAAAGCCTTGGACTGGGCTCGCTTCAAGCATATCAAGCGCCTTACCCTTTGTAGGGTTTTCCATTTGCGGTATATCCACTAATACTACATCCCCAAGTTCCTTCTGTGCTAGCAAGAATGCTGTTGTTGCTCCTGTGAATCCTGCACCAATGACTGAAATCTTTTTGCGTTTCAATGACATAAGGCTTCCTCCTCAGAACGAATATATTTTAAAAATATATGTTATTTATATAAAGGCTATCCTTAAAAAGGATAGCCTTCCGCACATTTTTAGCCCATGTTCTTGATCAGTGCATCACCGAACTCAGAAGTCTTGACTTCTGTAGCGCCATCCATCAAACGTGCGAAGTCATATGTTACAACCTTTGAAGCGATTGATTTTTCCATTGACTTGACGATCAAGTTAGCTGCTTCAGTCCAGCCAAGGTGCTCCAGCATAAGAACGCCTGAAAGGATAACAGAAGATGGGTTAACTTTATCCAAACCAGCATATTTCGGAGCAGTACCATGTGTCGCTTCGAAAATAGCGTGGCCAGTTTCATAGTTGATGTTTGCTCCAGGAGCGATACCGATACCGCCTACCTGTGCTGCAAGAGCATCTGAAATGTAGTCGCCATTAAGGTTCATTGTTGCAACAACATCGAACTCTTTCGGACGTGTAAGGATCTGTTGAAGGAAGATATCAGCAATCGCATCTTTAACGATGATCTTGCCAGCAGCCTCTGCGTCAGCCTGAGCTTTGTTTGCTGCATCCGTACCTTGTTCTTCCTTAATCTTGTCATACTGATTCCAAGTGAATACCTTATCGCCGAATTCTTTTTCAGCAAGATCATATCCCCAGTTTTTGAACGCGCCTTCTGTGAATTTCATGATATTGCCTTTATGTACCAGCGTTAATGACTTACGGCCTTCTGTAATGGCGTAATTGATCGCTGAACGTACAAGGCGCTCTGTTCCTTCTTTGGAAACAGGCTTGATACCGATACCTGAAGTTTCTGGGAAACGGATTTTATTTACTCCCATTTCGTTTTGCAGGAATTCAAGAAGTTTCTTGACTTCGTCAGATCCGCTTGCATATTCGATACCCGCATAGATATCTTCAGTATTTTCACGGAAAATTACCATGTCAGTGTCCTGAGGACGCTTTACAGGCGAAGGTACACCTTCGAACCAGCGAACAGGACGCAGGCACACGAATAGGTCAAGTTCTTGACGCAATGCAACGTTAAGAGAGCGGATTCCGCCACCGATTGGTGTTGTTAAAGGTCCTTTAATCGCGATTAAGTATTCATTGATCAACTCTAAAGTTTCGCTTGGAAGCCATTCACCAGTCTGGTTGAATGCCTTTTCTCCAGCAAGAACTTCCTTCCAGACAATCTTCCGCTCACCTTTATAAGCTTTTTCAACAGCTGCGTCAAGAACTTTTACAGACGCTGCCCAAATATCTGGACCTGTTCCGTCACCCTCGATAAATGGAACGATTGGATTGTTTGGTACGTTTAAAACTCCATTTTTAACTGTGATTTTTTCACCTTGCATATTATTCTCTCCCTTCAAGATCCTAATTCATTAACAGAACCAAAGGTTAGCAGGCGAGATTGCCCCTAACCTTATTTTGGGAAGGCGTTTATCCATCGATTTATAAAAAATTGTTTGGATAACAGCTTCCTTCACTCTCCTATTAGAACAATTTTTCACTAAAAAGTAAAATATTGCTCCTTTTTCTCTAATAATTATCTCATTTCGATGGCAACATATTCTTGCTTGCCAGGACCTGTATAGTCAGCACGTGGGCGGATCAGGCGGTTGTTGTCATACTGTTCAAGGATATGTGCAAGCCATCCTGAAACACGGCTTACAGCAAAGATTGGCGTGAACAGGTCATGGTCGATGCCAAGGCTGTGGTATACAGACGCTGAGTAGAAGTCCACATTTGGCGGAAGGTTCTTTTCGCCTGTAACGATTTCTTCAATCTTAGTTGACATTTCGTACCAGTGAGGTTCACCAGTCAGTCCAGTCAGCCTCTTGGACATTTCTCTCAAATGCTTCGCACGCGGGTCTCCCTGGCGATATACACGGTGTCCGAAGCCCATGATCTTTTCTTTGTTCGCAAGCTTTCCGCGGATTGCCGGCTCAACATTTTCAAGAGTGCCGATTTCAGTCAGCATTTTCATAACTGCTTCATTTGCTCCTCCATGAAGAGGGCCTTTCAATGCACCAATCGCAGCTGTAACACCAGAATATACATCTGATAGTGTTGCAACGCAGACACGCGCAGTGAATGTTGAAGCGTTAAGCTCATGGTCAGCATGAAGAACTAGCGCTTTGTTCATTGCTTCTACTGCTATTTCATCTGGCTCTTCCCCAGTCAGCATGTAAAGGAAGTTTGCCGCGAAGTTAAGGTCTTCTCTTGGCGCGATCGGCTCAAAACCTTTCCTTACTCTAGCGAAAGCCGTAACGATAGCTGGCATCTTAGCTGGAGGCGGATCGCTTTGCGGTAATTCGCTTCTTTTTCCATTACATCTGATTCATCATCATATAATCCTAAAAGAGATACAGCCGAACGAACTGCAGCCATCGGATGGACTTTATCAATCGGGTACATCCTGAAATGCTCAAGAACTTCTTTCGGCAAAGCCGCATTCTCTGCAAGTTGCTTTTTCAATTCGTCCAATTCTGATGCTGTAGGAAGCTTGCGGTGCCATAATAAGTAAATCACTTCTTCGAAACTAGCATTTTCAGCAAGATCGTCAATGTCATAGCCTACATAAGTCAGCGTGTCATCGATAATAGAGCTGATAGAAGATGTTGTAGCCACTATCCCTTCAAGACCACGTGTTACTGTCATACTCAATCTCTCCTTTGTAGTTAATTTCCCCATATCCCATTTTGTCTGTATGTTGACCTGCTGTTAAAAACAGCGATATCAGAAAAAGGAAGTTTCTGACACTTTATGCGAAAAGCCGGACCATACGCCGGCAACAGACCGATTCCAGCCGAAATGCCCTGTATACGATGGGTATCGAGCGGTTGCTCAGGCAACGGGCAAAAAGAAAATGCTTACATTTTGTTAAATAAAAAAACCGTGAATACTCTCTCCACACCCAGGCCTATATAGAGGAATGGGAGCAGTTACAAGTCCTATTATAAACAATTATCTGATATTTGTGAATGAAAACTACTTAAATCAATATAAAATATTATTTTACAAAAAGGCTATTTCAATAATTCAAAGATTTTCATAGCCGCAAATGCGATACCAGCACCGATTAAAGGACCAACTGCTACTCCTTTGAATAGGGATACCGCCAGAATTGTTCCAAGGACAAGTGCGGTTGTTATATGGGGATCTTCGGTCAGTAAGATAACTCCGCCTTTGGCAAGCAGAGCAACTGCCATACCTGATATCAGGGCAATCCATGCATAAGGTGACTTGAAAGCACCGCCTAAATCTTTGAAGCCAATATCACCGCTGGCAATGGGCGCCAGGACAGCAATAGTGATAACCGTTACTCCCCAGTTTATACCCTTACCTTGGAGCAACGAAAATGTTTTGGCTTCTACGCCGGCAATCTTCATCACAAGCAGGACCAGGACGGCAATAATTAGCGATTGGTTTTTCGCCAGAAAAGCAATCGCCAATAAAGTTAGTAAAAAAAGCATAGGCTCAAGCATAAATTGGTCATCCTTCCACGGTTAAAACTATTGTAACATAATTAAAAATATTACACCAAACAGGTAGGATAAAAGGTTGTTGCCCCTGCTGATTATACGCTTCAGATTATTGTTTAAATGCATAATTCTACTGGTGAATCTGCTGCTTTGAGCAATATTCAATATTTATATTTTGACAAGCTTTTACGAATTCAAAAATTACCTCAGACTCTAATAGGAATGTCCATATAAAATTTGTTTGCAAATCAGCTCTCGTAAGAAGCCTTATTCTAAGATCTTTTGTATTTTAAAGGATTTTTAAAAAATTAAATCGAATCTTTTAAAATTATAAACCGTATATTTTAGGAAACTTTCTGGACTGGCATCAAGCTTTTAAGATAAACAAACAGTATTGGCATCCAGTTGGCCATTCCAAAAGGAGGAACCTGTTTGAATCTAGTATATCTTCATAGGACATTACGTTTCATTTTCGTCATTGGTACCGTTGTAGCCGGCGCACTTGCACTTTTTTACGTTTCCAAGGTAACTTACCCATTCATCATTGGCTTTCTGATTGCTTTTATGATGAATCCGCTCGTCAACCTTTTCCAGACGCGTGCAAAAATGCCCAGGTCTCTGGCGGTACTCATTTCCCTTGTTCTGATAATGTTGGTGTTTGCAGGGCTGATCACTTTGCTTGTTGTCGAGATAGCTTCTGGGGCTGAATATTTAGCGAAAGTTGTTCCTGAACATCTGGTTACTTTGATTGATTATATTGAACATTTATTTGCTGCTCAACTGATTCCACTTTACAATCAGCTAACAGGCATGTTCCAAAGCCTGGAGTCGGGCCAGCAGGATACCATAATGGATAATATACAAAACGTTGGGGCACTATCGGGACAACGACAGGGAATTTTATAAAGAACTTTTTTGAGAAAATCCCCAACATTCTGTCCTGGTTCCCGAATGCAGCAACTGTCCTCATTTTCTCATTATTAGGGACTTTCTTCATAAGTAAAGACTGGTATAGATTATCGGCTATGGGTACCAGGTTTTTGCCTAATCGCGCAAAGACGAGCAGCAAGACTGTTTTTGACGATTTAAAAAAGGCATTATTCGGTTTTGTCAGGGCCCAGGCCACACTGGTTTCGATCACTACCGTCATTATCTTGATTGGTTTGCTGATCCTTCGTGTCGATTATGCCATCACGATTGCCCTGGTTACCGGTATCGTTGACATCATCCCATATCTCGGTACCGGTGCTGTCTTTGTCCCGTGGATCATCTATGAAGCAATTGCCGGTGAGATGAGTAAGGCAATCGGTTTAGGCGTTTTGTATGTTGTCGTATTGGTCCAGAGGCAGATCATGGAGCCAAAAATACTTTCATCAAGCATTGGGCTCGATCCGCTGGCCACCTTGATTGCCCTGTTTGTTGGCTTCAAAACCATCGGCTTTCTGGGACTGATTGTCGGTCCAGTCATTCTTGTTATTTTCAATACATTGCAACGTGCGAATGTGTTCCGTGATATTTGGACATTCATTAAAGGGAAAGATGAAGTGATTATAAAATAAATCTGTAATCTGTCTGTATGATACGACCTGCAAGTAACTACCTATACTAAGAAAAGCGCAAGCGCCTTGATCAGCCCGACAAGTGCTGGAGGGCCGACCGGTGAAGTCGTTCTTTGACTTCATTGGGCGGACCGGAATCGAAATGTATAGCCGACTGTCCAGAAACGCAGAAACTGGAGACTCCGACAAATAAGCGCTTTTTGCTTCTGCCGGCGGAGTTGAAGTTTCCGATGTTTCTAGGAGGCGACACTAGACAAGCGACTCGAGGGGCTAGGCGCTGGAGCTGGATTAAGAAAACCTGGATAGTTATCCACATTGAAAATATTTTATAATTTCCTATTAAATAAAAAACGCAACCGATGGAGGTTGGCGTTATCTGTGTTAACGAATGACTTTGATTGTACCTTTATCAATCCAGTTACGAAATAATTTCAGCATTAGTGCTTTAAAAAACTTCCTGGTCGGTGGTGCCAGGAGTAAAAATCCAAGAGTGTCAGTAATGAAACCAGGTGTCAGCAGAAGGGTACCGCCAACTAGAATGCTCACTCCATCCAGGATGACATCCCCTGGCATCATACCTCTTCTCAATTGGTCCTGAGTTCTTCTTATCGTTTCCAACCCCTGCTGTTTCGCCAAAAAAGCCCCGAGGAAACCTGTAAGGATGATGAGCAGAATCGTCGGCCAAATCCCGATCGTTTGCCTGAAAGAAGCAGAAGCGCAATCTCACCAGCTGGAACAATAATTAAAAACAAAAAAATATATCTCATTCTCCACCTCAATGTTTTGGAATAGCGTGTCCTTCTATTATACTTGGCGAGGTGACGAGTATACAATAATATGATTAGCGTAGATTCCAAAAGATAGGACGAGATTGAAAAACGGGAGAGAACCTATTGCACGAGCACTTCGGACATTTCCAGCAAGATCACTCGGTGTTTTGTCCGAACATGGGGTGACTTCGGACATATCCAGCAAGATCACTCGGTGTTTTGTCCGAACATGGGGTGACTTCGGACATTTCCAGCAAGATCACTGGGTGTTTTGTCCGAAGTGGAATTTGTTCTGACACTCCCAAGGCCAAAATAAAAGCGTGAAATCTGGTATGATTTCACGCTTTATTTGATGACTATAAAACGCTGGCATGTCCTTTGTAGATGACGCCTCTTGCTGAGTCTACCGTAATTTCCTGGCCATCTTCAAAAAGCTGCATTGCATTTTCCACACCTACGATGACTGGGATTCCAAGGTTCAATCCGACTACAGCCGCATGGCTTGTCAAACCGCCCTCTTCTGTGATCAAGGCGCTGCACTTCTCAAGCGCTGGGACCATTTCGCGGTCTGAGCCGATTGTTACAAGGATGCTGCCTTGTTTTACCTTACTGATTGCTTCTTGTGCATTCTTTGCAACGACTACTCTTCCGTATGCAGATTTGCGTCCAATACCTTGAGCTTTTGCAAGGATATCGCCTACTACATGGATCTTCATCAGGTTAGTTGTACCTGCTTCTCCAACCGGCACACCAGCTGTGATGACAACAAGGTCACCGTGGGAAACAAGACCACTGTTCACACTTTCTTCTACTGCGATTGCGAGCATTTCGTCTGTTGTTTCAGCTTTCTGGCCAAGTTGTGGATATACTCCCCATACTAGAGTCAGGCGGCGAAGGACAGGATCATTTGATGTTGCTGCAATGATCGGACCTTCGGGCGGTATTTTGAAATCATACGAGCTGTATGACCGCTCTCAGTCGGCGTGATAATTGCGTTTACGTCAAGGTTCAACGCTGTATGTGCAACCGATTGTCCGATAGCATCTGTGATATTGTGCTCGGTGTTTTTACTGCGAGCTGATAAAAGTTCTTTATGATCAAGTGCTTGTTCTGCACGGGATGCGATATTATGCATTGTCTGTACAGCTTCTACAGGATATAGTCCAGCAGCTGTTTCACCAGAAAGCATAATTGCATCTGTACCATCAAAGATCGCATTTGCTACATCACTTGCTTCTGCGCGTGTCGGACGCGGATTGCGCTGCATGGAATCAAGCATCTGGGTTGCCGTGATAACAGGCTTGCCAAGTGTATTGCACTTTTTGATCAGTTCTTTTTGAACAAGTGGTACTTCTTCAGCCGGAATTTCGACACCAAGGTCTCCACGTGCAACCATCAGGCCATCAGAAACTTCAAGAATTTCATTGATGTTATCAACGCCTTCCTGGTTTTCGATCTTAGGGATGATTTGGATATGGGAACCGTTGTTTTCTTCGAGAAGCTGGCGGATTTCCAATACATCTGTCGCGCGGCGCACAAAAGATGCTGCAATAAAATCTACACCTTGCTCAATACCGAACAGGATATCCTTCGCGTCTTTCTCTGTGATTCCTGGCAGGTTAACTGATACACCTGGTACGTTTACACCTTTTTTATTCTTAAGTGTTCCGCTGTTCATGACTCTTGTTTTAATTTCATTGTTAGACTTGTCAATTCCGATAACTTCCAGTCCGATCAATCCGTCATCAAGTAGCATTTTCGCTCCTGGATATACGTCATCAATCAATTGATCATAGGTAACTGAGAACTTTTCAGCTGTGCCCAAGACCTCTGTCATGGAAACGATGCATTCCTGGCCTGTCGTTAGCTCGATCTCTCCGTTTTCCATATCATTTGTACGGATTTCAGGGCCTTTTGTATCAAGAAGGATACCTACCGTCTTCCCTGTTTTCTCAGCAGCCTCTCTGATATTCTTGATACGTGCTGCGTGTTCCTCATGATTTCCGTGTGAGAAATTAAGACGGGAAACATTCATACCTGCTTCAATCAATTGAACTAATTTGTCTACACTTTCACTTGCAGGACCAATTGTACAAACAATTTTTGTTTTGCGCATAGCTTGCAACCTCCTGGTTTACTGTAAAGAGATTAAATAGAAAGCTCTTTCGATAATTTATATAAGTTCAAGTCAACAGTATGCTGTTTTGCTAAAGCTTCGATGATATCGTAATCCACTAATTGATTTTTTTCCATTCCAACAGCATGTCCGCCTTTGCCTTCCAATAAAAGCTCTACTGCCCGTGCTCCTAGCCTGCTTGCGAGTACGCGGTCGAATGCTGTAGGCGTTCCTCCACGCTGAACATGGCCAAGGACCGTTACGCGTGTATCAAAGTCAGTCTCTTCTTGCAATTGCTTCGCAAAATCATAACCGGTCATGACACCTTCTGCTACAACAATGATACTGTGTTTTTTACCACGTTCATGCCCTTTTTTAAGACGGCGAGCTATGTCCTTCATATCATGGGGATCCTCAGGAATCAGGATGGTTTCCGCACCTCCTGCCAGACCAGCCCATAATGCCAGGTCTCCAGCGTTGCGTCCCATTACTTCGACAACAAACGTTCTTTCATGTGAAGAAGCAGTATCACGGATTTTATCGATTGCATCGATGACGGTATTCAGCGCCGTATCAAATCCGATAGTGAACTCAGTCCCTGGGATATCATTGTCAATCGTTCCAGGTACACCGACACAAGGGAACCCTTGTTCAGTCAACGCCTTTGCGCCTCTGTAAGAGCCATCTCCGCCTATAACGACTAGTCCTTCGATACCAAACTTATTCAATTGCTCTATTCCTTCTTGCTGGCCTTCTTTTGTCTTGAATTCTTCGCTGCGAGCAGAATAAAGAAACGTCCCACCACGGTGGATGATATCACCAACTGAACCAAGCTCGAGCTTTTTAATATTTCCGCTCATCAAGCCAGCGTATCCGCCATATACACCATAAACCTCTACATCATGATAGATTGCTTTTCTAACAACCGCACGTACTGCGGCATTCATGCCGGGCGAATCCCCGCCGCTCGTCAAAACACCAATTCTTTTCATCTTTTCACCTCATTCAATATGTACTGTACCAAAAATAAAACGTAGTATTCTGATATTAGCTTGTCTTATTATAAACAGAATACCCGGGAATATTTCTAAAATACCACGTAGAATACCTTATCTCAACTGAATCCTCAATATTGACAATAAGACGGAATTATCATGTAATTGCAAGCGCTTCAATAGTTCTTTAAATGTCATTTAGTGACTCTGTTGTGAATTTCTTGCATAAGTCGCTAATAAAAAAAAATCCAAAAAACGGAAGACAGTTACATCTTCGCAAGAAATAGCGTGTTTTAAAACACAAAGAACAAAAAGCGCAAG
>NZ_BAUW01000090.1 GCF_000517385.1 Mesobacillus boroniphilus JCM 21738
CTTGCGCTTTTTGTTCTTGGATCAACTGGTCAAAATCATTCTTTGTATAATTACGGATGATCGCTTTTAATGGTCTGTTGCTGTCATATACATAAAGCTCTTTATAAAACATATCCGCACCTCTGAATATAGTATAGACATAGTATAGGAATAATTCTAAAGCAAGGTCAAATCAAGTAATACGAATTCTTTCAAAGACTGATTAAAGTTAACTCTTAGGCCAACTTTATAGGTTTGGATATGCTGCTGTCAGGGTAAACTAATATTGCGCATAAAATGGCAGATCGTTCTGGAGGCCGAGGAGTAAATTCTCGGCCTTTTGCTATTTCTAGTGATAAACTAAATATAATAATTTTGTACATGGGAAGAAGGAGTACATATGCTGTTTAAAGAAGATACGGTAATTGGCTTTATTGGTACAGGAGTTATGGGAAAAAGCATGGCGGGCCATCTGCTTGATGCGGGTTATCAGCTCACCGTATATACCAGAACTAAGGATAAGGCTGCTGATCTGCTGAAAAAAGGAGCGGTATGGTCGGATTCACCGCGTGATGTTGCACAGAAGGCAGATGTCACTTTTACAATTGTTGGCTATCCATCTGACGTGAAAGGGATTTATTTAGGGGAGAACGGTCTCATCGCACATGCCAAGCCAGGCAGTTATTTAATTGATATGACAACCTCGACTCCTTCCCTTGCAAAAGAGATTTATGAAGAGGCAAGAGCGAAAGGGATTCATGCAATTGATGCGCCTGTTTCCGGCGGGGATATCGGTGCCCGTGAAGCAAGGCTTGCTGTCATGGTGGGTGGCGATGATGAGGCTTTTCTTCAGGTAGAACCACTGCTTAATATCCTTGGAACAAATATTGTCCATCAGGGAGAGGCAGGTGCCGGTCAGCATACAAAGATGTGCAACCAAATTGCGATAGCTTCCAATATGGTTGGTGTATGCGAAGCGATTATCTATGCAGAAAAAGCTGGCCTTGATCCTGAAACCGTATTGAAGAGCATATCGACGGGTGCTGCAGGCAGTTGGTCGCTTTCCAATCTGGCTCCAAGAATGATTGATGACAATTTTGAGCCGGGGTTTTACATCAAGCACTTTATCAAGGATATGAAAATCGCCCTGGATGAAGCGAAGCGTATGGACATGGAAGTGCCGGGACTTTCTTTGGCATTGTCGCTATATGAGCAAATCGCGGAAAATGGCGAAGAAAACAGCGGTACTCAGGCTCTATATAAGTACTGGAAACAATTATAATATTTTCTAGACATAGACCCCTCCCCCGGTAAAGATACTAAAACCTAAAGGAGGGGATTTTCTATGGCAAAAAGGACGAAAAAGAACGACCCGCAGCAAAAAAACAAAAAAAGGTTTTGACTCAGCTGTAATTGATTCTGAGTTCTCACATGAAATTGGCAGTGCAGTAACCAATAAGATCCATAAGGATAAGGCGAAAAAAGAGAAAGCTTCAAAGAATAATGGGAAGTACAAGGGATAATAAAAAGCCGTTCCTGCAGTTGAGGAACGGCTTTGCATTTTACTTCTGCAAATATCCTTCCAAACGGTCAAGTCCTTCTTTTAGCGTTTCCATTGAGTACGCATAGGAAAGCCGGAAATATCCTTCACCTAATTCAGAGAAAGCACTTCCTGGAACCACTGCCAGCTTCGCTTCATTGACCAATTCCATGCAATAATCAAATGATGAAATATTGGATGCCGGAATTTTGACAAAAAAGTAAAACGCACCATCAGGCTTGATTATATCAAGTCCCATAGACTGTAGTCTGTTGAATACATAATCCCGCCTTGCAGCGTACTCCTGCTTCATAGTCAATGCGTCATCAATCCCCGCTGTCAACGCCTCTACAGCAGCCATTTGTGAAATAGAAGTCGCACAAGTCACATTGTATTGATGTACTTTCAGAATATGTTTTGCAAGATATTCAGGCGCAAATAATATCCCTATTCGCCAGCCGGTCATCGAGTGTGATTTGGAAAGTCCATTGATAACAATGGTTTTTTCTTTTATGAACTGGGCAATTGAAACATGCTGCTGCCCATAAACAAGCTCACTATAGATTTCATCCGCCAAGACAAAGATTTCCCTGTCTTTAAGCAGCTGTGCTATTTTTTTTAGTTCTTCTTCATTCAAGCTGACCCCGGTCGGATTTGAAGGATATGGGAGGACGATACACCTTGTTTTATCCGTTATCAGCCTTTCAATCAAATCCGCAGTCATCTTGAATTGTGTATTCCTGATATCCGCATAGACCGGTATAGCACCGCAAAGCTTGATAATTGGTTCATACCCTGGGTAAACAGGCCCCGGGATGATGACTTCACATCCTTCTTCAAGAATGGTCCTGAAAGTTATATCAATAGCCTCACTTGCTCCTACAGTAATAATTGCTTCATGTTCTGCTGAATAATCGACATTATATTTTTTGCAGTAAAAGTCCGCAGCAGCCTTCCTTAGCTTTATTAGGCCTGCGTTATGGGTATATGTAGTGATGTTTTCATCTATCGCTTTCTTGCCAGCTTCCTTCACATGTTCAGGTGTTGGAAAGTCTGGCTGGCCTATGGTCAATGAAACCATATCTTTCACATCTGCAACCATATTAAAGAATCTCCTGATTCCAGAGATTTCTATATTTTTAACCCTATTGTTAACTAAATGCTCCACGTCTTTCATCCCTTCGATTGAATATCACTATTTTACCATGATGAACAAGAAAAATGTGAAATTCGTCATCTCAGGCAAAAAGGTTAGTTAAATTGAGCGGCGAATATTATTTTCAGTAAAAACTAAAGGCTGTTTTCGTAAAGATTGTTGTTAAAATCCTAAAACCGCTTCTAACGTTATATACCTATTTTGTAGGTCGGAATTAAGTTGCATGCTCTTTTCTCATAAGAAGCGTCAACTTTACGAATGAATATAGGTAATTCAATCTAATTTAGTATTCAATAACAACAAAGTTTGAGAAAAGAGCCTAACTAATAGGAGAGATTCGATTGAATTTGGAAGAGATAATAAAACACACTAGTGTTGCATAAATAATAACTGAATTTTCAGTTTAATTTTATTTTCTGTTTTGAGTCAAAAAGTTAATACCAAAACAAAAGTGGCTCCATCAATTTGGAAAATATCTACAATAAGACTAAAGCGACGACAATACTTTGCTCACTTTTTCTGTTCCCAAAACTTGGTTCCCATGGACTTTTGCCTTTTCTATATCAAAAGAACATTTTTCGTTTCTAGCCCCTGGATTCTCAAGTCATGGACTAAACAGTTTAAATAGTCGTGCCGATAAGAGGTATATAGTACTAATTTTAAATAGAGAAGGAAGAGCCTTATGAATGATAGCAGTATTTTATTAGAATCAGGAACGAATGAACTGGAAATTGTCGAGTTCGGCATCGGCCAGAATAAATTTGCGATAAATGTCATGAAAGTAAAAGAAATCCTCAATCCTGTACCTGTAGTGGCAATCCCGAACGCCCATCCTTTTGTTGAGGGAATCATGGAACTTAGGGGAGAAGTGCTGCCAGTCATTAATGTTGCTGCGGCGCTGGGCCTTAAGGAGTCATCAAATCCACAGCAGGATAAGTTGATCGTCACCGAATTCAATCAGATGAAGACGGTGTTCCATGTCCATACTGTTTCGCAAATTCACCGCATCTCCTGGGCTCAAATTGAAAAGCCGTCAGATATGTATCAGGGACAGGAGAGCCAAATAATCGGAGTAATTAAGTTAGGCGGAGAAATGGTCCTTTTCCTGGACTTTGAAAAAATCCTTCTTGAGATTAATCCTGATTCTGGAATCAAGGTCAGCGATGTCAAGAAACTTGGTCCGAGGGAGCGATCCATGAAAAAAATCGTGATTGCGGAAGACTCTGCGATGTTAAGGAAAATGCTTCATGAGACTTTGAGTGAAGCAGGATTCCAGTACCTTGAATTTTTTGAGAATGGACAGGATGCCATTACATATCTTGAGCATCTGGCTGAGAATGCTGACATTTTTTCACAGGAAGTACAGCTTGTGATCACAGACATAGAAATGCCGCAGATGGATGGACATCACCTGACAAAAAGGATAAAAGAACATCCCGTTCTGGAAAAACTTCCAGTTATCATTTTCTCATCGTTAATCACGAATGAACTGCACCATAAGGGTAGTGTCGTCGGAGCAGATGCCCAGATCAGCAAGCCAGAGATAAGTGAATTGGTCTTGAAAATAGATGAATTGATTTTATAAACAAAAAAAGAAAGCTGGTTATCAGCTTTCTTTCGAAAAATGTCCAGCTCCAGCATTTCAAGGAGCTGACCAATGCACTTGCGATTTTCGGTTACGGGTAGCGTTCTCCAAGCTTCTTGAATACAGGTTTGGCATATTTCCTCGGCTTGTCTGCTCCGGCCGTTTCGGTGGGTTCATTTAATCCTGTGTAGGCTGACAATAACCTTTTCGCGCTAGTCAAGGAAATGGTTGCCCTTGGGTTCCTCACTGACTGATCGAGTTTTCCTAAGTGGGGAAGCTGCTCAAAATCCTGTTTAATCGGCGGGATATGGAATGTATAATCACCGCAAACCACTAGTACGTCTGATTGCTGCTGGCTGTTTCTCGGGTTGTTTGAAAAGTGGAGTTCCTGCTTTTTTAGCTTTGCCTTCCCGCAGCATTTTTTTTAACCGCATCATGTTTTAACTGATATAAAAATTTCGGGTTCGGAGCAGTTTTGGCATGGCGGTTCACAATGAAGATCGCTTGTGAGAGGCTCTCGATCGTTGGACGGAGTGAGGGGATCTTGTTCCTTTCATTATTCAATTGATTAGGCTCCTTTCATTTTTGTTAAAAAGTCTTTTTAAAACTATTTTCATTATAACCTTAATTTGGCTGATTGAGAAATAGAAGCCTTTTAATAGAGAACTATCGGGTGATTCTTACTCTAGTTCCATTGGGAACTTGCTGTGCCAGTTCAAGTACATCTTTGTTATGCATCCGTATACAACCCTTTGAAACAGCCTTGCCTATCGATGCAGGATTATTTGTACCATGAATACCATACCCGAGTTTTGATAGCGACAACCACATGGAGCCGTATGGACCGCCAGGATTAGGTTGTCTGTTCAAAATCACATATTCGCCAACCGGGGTTTGCGTTAGCATTTTCCCTATGCCACCGGGATAGGATTTTATCAGCTTGCCTGATCGAAAAAGTGTAAGCCTTCTGTTGCCCAGTGAAACGTAAATCGAATAAGGGATGGAAGCTGGGTCTGGAAGTCCTGGAATTGCGATTCGCTGGCCGGGATAGATGAGTGCAGGATTCGTGATACCAGGATTGGCCGCAAGGATTTGTTGAAGCGGCCTGCGATAATTAGCAGCAATCACCGCTAGCGTTTCTCCTCTTTTAACAATGTGATACATGAAATCTCCTCCTCTAATGCAGTGTATGCTGGCTAAATGGAGAGGGCACAATTCGAGTATTTTTTTGTCGTTTTTTTAGCGAAAAATTGTAAATTGTTAAAAAATAATATCGTTTATCCTTATTTTAAAGGGTAGAATAGGAATATAAAACTAGTTCGTAATCATTGTCCAGGTACTATTGTACTTCTGGAATGAGGATGGTTTGATGAATCAGATGAAACAATCAAGAATAACTAAAAGAAGAGGCGTTTCTGCTTCGATAAAAATAGAACAGATGATTTCAGATATCATCTTTAAACATGTAAAAGATCTTGTTTTTATCATGCAGGTCGAAACGGGTTACCAATTCCGTTATTTATTTGCCAATGAGAATGGTCTGCACCATGCAGGAATGGCTGTAAGTGATATCGGCAGGACGATGGATGAGGTTCTGCCTCTAAAGCATCTCAATCCATTGAAAAAACAATATATTAAGGCAGTAAAAGAGGGCGTGGAAGTCGTTTTCCATGATGAAGTAGACATGGATAATGACAATCAGGTTCTTGGAGAGACGCTTTTGACTCCCATCAAGGATGAAGCCGGGGAAGTAAAATATGTTGTAGCGGTAACCAGGGATATGACAGAGAATTTTAAAGAAAAAAATAGATTGATTGATAGCGAGCAACGATATCGCTCGCTCATTGACCATAATCTCGATGCTGTTTTTTCAATTGATCTAAAGGGGGAAATCCTTGATGTCAACCCGGCCGCTCAATTATTGACAGGATATACTGTCAAACAGTTAAAATCGAAGAGAATCAAAAGCTTAATATGTGAAAGTGACCTGCAGCCTTTGAAGGAAGTCTTATCCGATACGCAAATGGGTAATTCAAAGGAATCGCTCGATTGTCGGTTCATGCACCGAAAAGGAAAAATCCTGACGGTCCATTTAAAGACAATTCCTATCGTGATTGATTCTGAAATTAAGGGGATGTATATCATTATCCGTGATCTTTCCGAGCAGGCAAAAAGCACTGAACTGATTAAATACATGGCCTTTCATGACCAGCTGACTGGTTTGCGCAACAGGCGTGCCCTCCTTGATCAACTGGATAGTCTTGTAAAAAATGAAAAGAAGCAGAAAGCCGAATTTGCCCTTCTGTTTCTGGATATAGATCGTTTCAAGTACTTGAATGATACACTTGGACATCTTGTTGGTGACCAGATTTTGAAGCAGGTAGCTCATCGATTAATTGAAATCCAAAAAGAAAACTGTACTGTTTACAGACAGGGCGGCGATGAATTTATCATCGTTCTGGAAAGGACAGGAAGAAAAGCTGCGGGGGAATTTGCACAAAAAGTATTGTGCAGGTTCAATGAATCTTTTTATTTTAATTCCCAGGAGTACTATATTACACCGAGTATTGGCATAAGCTATTCCCGAATGACGGGAAGGATGCGGAAACACTGATTAAATATGCTGATGAAGCTTTATATAGTGTAAAAGAAAAAGGAAAGGCCCATTATCAATTTTACCGCTCTGACATGCAGTCAACCGGGGTAAATATCATAGCGCTCGAGGCTCATTTGCGAAAAGCAATCGAACGGGACGAACTGGAACTCTATTACCAGCCGCAGATCAATCTGCTTACAAATGAAATATCAAGCTTCGAAGCACTGCTGCGCTGGAACAATAGTGAATTCGGCTTTATTTCACCAGCCGAATTCATCCCTCTTGCAGAAGATACCGGATTGATTATTCCGATTGGCAACTGGGTAATTGACGGGGCATGCCGGCAAATCAAGGAATGGACTGAGAAGGCCGGAAAGCCAATCAGGATCGCTATCAATATATCTCCAAAGCAATTCATGCAGTTGGACTTAGTGCGGGTCATCAAAAGTTCTATGGAAAAGTACAATATTGAGCCATCTCTTCTGGAGATTGAAATTACCGAGGGAGCAATGCAGGATACAAAGGAGACGATCCTAATCCTGAAGCGGTTGAAGGACTTGGGAATCAAAATCTCGGTAGATGACTTTGGAACTGGATATTCATCGCTTAGTTATTTGAAACAGTTTCCCATAGATGTTTTGAAAATTGATCAGAGTTTTATAAGAGATATAAAGTATAACGGCAAGGATGCCGCAATCATTACAACGATCATCCACTTGGGCAACAGCCTTGGAATGGAAGTGATTGCCGAAGGTGTCGAGGAGCAGAGCCAGGTTGATTTCCTGACAAATGCCGATTGTGAAAAAGCACAGGGCTTCTTTTTTGCCAAGCCATTAAGATCGCAGGAAGCAGAGGAAAAGTTCATCCTGATACTAAAAACAAGCAGCTGATCAGCTGCTTGTTTTTTCACTTTTTAAGGTGAAAATCGCAAGTTCAGGCTGAGACAAAAACCTGAACGGAAGCCTGGTCGTTCCAAGCCCGCGATTCACATATAGAGTCAGACCATCGTTGGGGCCAACAGTATAGAAGCCCTCTACATATTTTTCGGCAAAAGGCGGGGTAACCAATGGGCCGTAAAAGGGAATCTGAATCTGTCCTCCGTGGCTATGTCCGCTCATCTGCATTTGGATTGGGAATTGTGCTGCTTCTTCTGCTTTGTCTGGGGCATGGGATAAAAGGATAGTATATGAGTTAGCTGGTATTTTGGCCATGGACGCGTTCAGATCAGGTTTACCGAGTATAGCATCATCGATTCCGGCAATCCATATCGAACTGCCGTCGAGAAGTTTGATGTTAGATGACATGTTCAGTAATAATGTGAATCCTGATTGCTCCATTACTTGTTTATATAGATCTGACCCGTATCCACCATGGTCATGGTTACCATACACGGCATACTTTCCTAGCGGGGCATCCAGGTTGCTCAACATGGAAATAAGCTTGTTTTGTTCAGTGAAGTGCCGGGGGTCATCAAGTAAATCCCCGGTAAAAACAATCAGGTCAGGCTTCAGTTTATTGATTTTAATAATCAATTGCTTCAGCTGTTCCATTGTATATTGGAATCCAAGATGGGTATCGCTGAATTGAATGATCCTCACTCCATCAAATCCGGATGGCAACGCGGCATTTTTGATAGTATGACGGGTAATATCAAGCGTGCTAGGTTCGACTTCACGGGCATAAAAATAGCCCCCTGTGCCGAGTCCTCCAACAGTCAGCAAAGTTCCGGCTGCCCTTTTAATAAAAGTCCTGCGAGTGATTTGTTCAGACATGAAAAATACCAACCTATTCCCGAATTTTCTCTATTATACTAGCAAACAAACAAGGAAATTAGAAGTGCCATTTTTGGGGAAGGTCATGGTCAATGATGTTTTTAATTAATTTCAGAAGGGAAGAGGAAGGAAATATGACAAGTCCTTTATAGGTAAATGAATTAGAGGTGTTGTTGATGGATGATTATGATATTAAGATGGAAATGATATTTATTCCAGTAAAAAATGGTTATATAAAAGTTTTTGTCCATGGTTTTAATCGTTTAGGAACGTGGGGGAATGCAGTTGCTGTCTTTAATGGCGAAAGTGCTAATGCGAAAGGGTTTAATAAGAAAAGGACCATTGTCCATTCGCTTGTAAAGCTTCACAGATCACTTGAAAAAAAGAGGAGAGAAAATTAAAAGCCATTTTAGTTGCAGCCACCTTTTCGGCCTGAATCGGTTTTCCTCAGGGCAACCCGCTCGGGAGACTTTAAAGTCGACCATAAAAAAAGACAAGGCCGGAACAAAATCCAGCCTTATCCCATATTTTAACGGTAACTGACTGCTCTTGATTGCAACGCTTTCCATGATTCAATAAAGCGTGTCTTATTTACTGGCACTTGTTTTCTGCCAGTTAGGGGGTCGTTCAGATATACCGTGGTTTCATTGAAACCGACCAGGACTACTGCGTGAAGGTCGAGTGGCGTATTAATAACCTCCCTGCCATGAGTCCAGGATTCCCAGCGGTCGGGCAGTCGATAATCGCCGGTAGTCCATACAACTGCTGGATAACCAGCAGATACATGATCAAGCACTGAGTCAAAATCTTTGCCAGTCAAATTGACGGCTCTGCCTGGTAAATACCCATTAATTAAATCAATCATTGGTTTATCGAAGACCGCGTAACCGGCGTGCTTTCCGGTCATATCCCCAACAAAACCTTCTGCAGGGTTCCCCCAGCTCAAAATGTCTCCGGTTGCTGATCTCTTCAAAGGATCATTATCTTTCTTTATCTCATTGAAAAGCTTCATTTTATCTGTATCAGCTCCGGCATATTTCAGCATCATCGCCAGGCTTGTTACTTCACAACCGTATTTTAACTCTGGATTTTGTTTGATCAACGGTACGTTCATTAACGCTTTGCTTTTTTGTTGTTGCTGTTGTTTTTCCTGTTTTTGAATAGGTTTTGGGACCGCCATTTCCTGAATTGGCTCAGGACTTTCATTCGTGATGATAGGTTTATTCAAGGTTTTCTGTATTTGAGCTTCATTTTGGGCGGGCGAGCCGTGGCTGCATCCAAGCAATGGAAGAAGAATGCCGATGAAATGCCATGTTTTCATGTCATCATCCTTCCATAAGCCTATATTTATTTTTGGTTAAAAAGATGATTTTATGACATGAGGAAAATGGAAACAGTGTAACTGAGGGAATACTCATATTATGATAAAATCATTCATATCACATTAATGGGCAGAAAAATGATCATTAAAGGTTCGCAAGCAGTTGGATTTTGAAGGGAGGTTTCAGTTTGAATTGGATGCTCTGGATATTTTAACAAACCTTGAACATGTCGTTCCTTTTTTTCAGCCGATTTTCAATGCAGATGAGCATAAAATCATTGGATATGAAGTATTGGGCCGGTATATTAATGGAAGTGATGATATAAATCTAGGATCTTTTTTTCAGGATGATAGCATCCCTGAAGAGTACCGGATCGAAGTTGAAAATGTCGTTTTTACTAAAGCGATGGAAGTTGCCTCTCAAACAATGGAACAGGAGCTCTTATGGTTTGTAAACAGGGATGCAGGATTATTAATGGTGGATGATGGAGAAGGATTTTTACAATTGATTCTTTCGTATCAGGAAATGGGAGTTAAACCTGAGAATATTGTTCTTGAAATTTCATTCTCCAACGAACAAGCTCATATAGAGCATCTAATCAACTACTACAAATCCTTTGGGATTAAAATCGCGATGGATAAAGTCGGCAGTGAAAGCAGCTATTTTGAGCACATAGCAGGTATTGAGCCTGAAATCTTGAAAATTGATATGACCTCCCTCAGGTCCAATAACTCAGGCCCAGCTTATCTCGATGTCCTCCATTCCTTATCAATTCTCGCGCGCAAAATAGGCTCAACCTTATTGTTTGAAAACATCGAAACACCTTACCAGCTTCAGTTTGCCTGGAAGAACGGAGGCAGGTTTTATCAAGGGTTTTATTTGCTTAAACCTCAAAGGGGATTAGTGAAAAAGGATATCCTAAGGGAAAAATTAAAGTCTGAAATTCATGGGTTTATTCTATCCGAGAAAAAACGGCTTCATACTTTTTTCGACTTGAGAATCGAGTTGCACACAAAGTTCCAGGAACTGATAAGCAGGAATAAAAAGGAGCAGAACCCAAGAGAGTTCCTCATGTCCCTTGGAGAAAGCTTGATGGAGTTGCGTTTCGGATGTATATATGTGACGAAGATGGTTTCCAGCTCTCGCCCAACCTCTATAAAACAGGAGATCAGTGGTGTCTGCAGCCAAAATACGAGGGCAAGAACTGGAGTTGGAGACCTTACTTCCTCGAGAATATCATTAGAATGAGGACCGGAAAAAAAGGAATCCTGTCAGATCGCTATAGTGATATTGAAACAGGGGAGGTCATCCGGACGTTTTCGCTGCCTTTGAATGGTACAGAATTTTTATTTGTTGATTTGAGCGCCACCTTTCTTAATCAACGTGAAGGGTTATTTTAACAAGCGGAAAAAGAGCATAGTAAAGCAGAATATGCACAATTTATATATACAGCCTTCTATAGGGGGGATTTAACTTGAGCATATATACAACAATGCTTTTACTGGCAGGTGCAGGGGTGCTGGTTGCTGGCCTTTTCTATACCTGGGCTTTCGGAAAGGGACAGAAAAGGGCTCATGGCAATCTGGATTCTCAGATCCCTGGTGCTGTCCAGGAGCACGCTTATATCCGCAACCCGATTTTTTTGACATATATAATCGTTCTCTCCATAGCCCTGTTGTTCGTCGTTTATTTTGCGGTGACCACAGGAACTGGATATTAACCTCCAAACGGGGGTTATTTTTTTGGTAAAAAATTAAAACAACCTGATAAAACTACAATTTTTTTAACATATGCGTTAGTTCGTGTCAGATAAGGGTAAATTGATATTGTAAAACAAGTTTTTCTGTCAGATGTTGATGTTATTTTACGAATGAATTTCGTAATCAAATAGGGTAAATGTTGGTAAAATTGTATTTACTAGTCATCAAGGAGGAGGGGAAGAAAATGGACAAGCAATTTAAGCTATTATTTTTAATTTTATCGTTTTTATTATTTTTAGTACCGGCCAATGCATATGCCAATTCAGATTTGGATGGCAGGGAAGAAGTTTTCGCATTCCTCGAAAAAGCGTTTGATTCACAGGTTTCTTTAAGTGAAAAAAGCAGGACAATGGAGGAAATTGAAGGAGTACTTGATCCTTACTTTACTGAGGACTATAAGTCCCGATTCATAGAAGAGAATGTGGTTGGACAGGAAAATGAGTACCAGACTTATGGAACAGACTTTGCTTTTTATTATATTCCGTTTTACGCTTTTTCAGAAAAAACAAAAGTGGTGGAAATGGAAAATGAAATTTATGTAGTCGAGTTTTTCCCTGGCAATACGGAAGGACCTGTAGGCTATGAAGATCATTATGAAGGCTTGAAGTTTGTTAAAGAGACTGGCAATTGGAAGGTAGCGGATTACCTGTATGATGATGTACCGCAGGAAGTAATCAATAAAGCCTATCCTGAAAAGGCGAAGGAGCAGCAACAAGCTGCAGACCGCGTAAAAGAGGAAAATCCGACTGTCGGGAAAATGGTGTTTGGCCCCAATTTCTCTACGCTGAAAACGTTCATGGAGTTAGGTGTAATCTTCAAAAATGAGAACAGGACATTGTTATTCGGGTTATTATAAAAATTAACGCGTGAAATCTGATAATAGATTTCACGCGTTAATTTTTATTCTTTAATATCCAAAACCTTTTTTTAACCTCTCAAGGTCAAAGCCTGTAATGACTTCTTCACCTATCACGATGGTTGGGGTTGAAAAGGAGTTGTAAATTTCCGTAAGTTCTTTCATGCTATTCTCATCATCGATGATATTTTTCTCAGTATAGGAAAAGCCGAATTCATTTAGGAACATTTTAATGATCTGACAGGGAGGGCAATCGTTCTGGGTGTACACAATGATGTCGTTCATTTTAATGGGTTCCTCCGATTTTCATGTTTAAATAATGTGCTAATCCCATGGCGCTCACAGTTACATCGAGATGTAGCAGTTCATATATCGGATGCTGCTCTGGCAGTCCCTGTTGGGTCAAGTGATTTTTAATCTTATCATAAAGTTTCTGTGTAATGTACTCAACTTGCTTTTCAGGATGCTTTTCCTCTAGGACTATCTGTTTCGCTTCATTAAAGAAAACTTCAAGCCAACTCTCCACTTGCTTGAAAGCTTCAGATGGGTTTTCTGACATGCCATAATGTCCAAAATAAATTCGCTCTATCCCGAGCTCCTTAAACCGTCTTATGGAATGAAGCATCTTTTCTGGATCAAACTGGTTCGGTGAGGTCGTAGGCAGGTAGAATCCGATGCCATCGCGATCAAGCTGCGGATAAAAAATACCTGCAGTGTCACCAGAAAAGATCCCCTTTGCTAATGGGTGATAGATGCTGAAGTGGTGGTTGGCATGGCCTGGCGTATCTAAAAATTCAAGTGTCAGTCTATCGCTGATTTCTAGTGTGTCGCCTTCTCCTTTTATCACCAGGCGCTCTTCGGGAATCTCAACGATTGGGTCAAATAGCTGCGAAAACTTTTCACCATATACAGCCTTTGCTCCCATAATCAATCTTGAAGGATCGACTAGATGCCTGGCACCCTTTGGGTGTACGATTACTTTAGCATTAGGGCAATGCTGGAGCATCAATCCCGCACCGCCTGCATGGTCGAGGTGTATATGGGTCACAATGATGTATGAGATATCGGCTGGAGATACACCTAGTGTTTGTAAGCCTTCAAGGATATAGGGAATCGAGGGGCTTGCGGATGTTTCTATAAGCGTTACCTTTTCTTCCGTTAAAACATATGTACCGGTTCGTTCCGCCATACTTAAATCAAAATCATCGATTAGAAAGACATTTTCGGATAGTTGCACTGGTTTTTTCAAAAAATCACTCCTTTTCTCGTAGCTTTTACTTGTACATCGTCTGACATTATTTTATTCTGTTAATATTGACATGTAAAGAATTGTGAATAGAAAATTCTGAAATCATTTTACATGGATATAAATAGGCCAATTGCAAAATCTATTTATAAGTTATTGGTTTTTGTTTTGAAAGGAGAGGAAGCATAATGTCACAGCTTCAGGGAATAATCACTCGTTTAAAGAATCTGCAAGAGCAGTCCAATGGAGGAGAACCTGCTCAACGCTTTTTTGAAGTGAATGGTGAGCGTAAATGCCAGGTTACATACCATCCAAAAACAGAAACGTACGAATTGGAAATATACAATGACAAAGAAAAGCCTAAGAAATATCAATTCGACAACATTGATATGATTACAATCGAGATTTTTGATCTTATTCAGTAATCTACAATAACAATGGGACCCATCAGTGGTCCTTTTTTGTCTTAT
>NZ_BAUW01000089.1 GCF_000517385.1 Mesobacillus boroniphilus JCM 21738
AAGTCTATAGAAAGATTCTATAAGCCCGAAATGGGGGTTTGGTCCTGTAAAAGGTCCTATAGAAAGATTCTATAAGCCGAAATGGTGGTTGGTCCTGTAAAAGGTCCTATAGAAAGATTCTATAAGCCCGAAAAGGTGGTTGTTCTTGTAAAAGGTCCTATAGAAAGATTTTATAAGCGAAATGGGAGGAGAGCTTCTTAAAAGGCTTTATAGAAAGCTCTATAAACATGAAGCAAGGAGTTTGAGCTATTCTAAAAAATATAAAAGCTGCCATGTATCATGACAGCAAAATAATATCTATATATTCTCCTTCATCTTCTGATCGAGATGTTCAAGGATCATTCCCCAGGCTGAATCATGCCGGCTTTTGGATTGGTCATTAGGAAATCCTTTGTGTGTCAGGCTTAGTTGAGTTCCATTTTCTACTGGTTCCAGCTCGATTGTCACCAAGGTTTCGGCACCTTCTGTTCCTCCAGCACCTGTTAACCAGGTGAATTCAATCAGGCGGTCCGGAATTAGTCGTAGAAACCTTCCGTAATGCGGGTGTCGCTGCTCAACTAGATCTTCTTCGGTTTTAAAGACGGTCTCAAAAAAGAATACGGAATTTACCTCTGCCTTCATGATCAGCGTTCCGGGTGCGGCAAACCATGTATCGAAATTTTCAGTCCACGCTTGGTAGAGGCATCAGCCGGGGACTCCATTAACCGTTCAACTTTAAAACCGAGCGGCCTTGCTGAAAGGTCGGGTACTGTGATTGGTTCCATTATAAATTCTCCTTATCCGGTGGTATATCTTTCTTTTAAAAATGTAACAGATTGATCAATCAAAGCTTTTAAAACATCCACATCAATATCCGCAACTTTATTTATGTACACACATGCTTTCCCGGAAGTGTGTTTTCCGAACTCTTTCAACAACGCTTCTCTTTCTGTGTCGCCTGTAGCAAAATACAAACTGATCTTCGCTTTGCGAGGTGAGAAGCCTACTAGCGGCGCATCTCCTTCGTGACCAGATTCATATTTATAATGATAGGATCCAAACCCAATAATGCTCGGTCCCCACATTTTTGCCGGGTAACCTGTTGTTTCCGTAAAAATATCCAGAAGTCTATACGCATCCTCGCGCTTTTTCGGGCTGTCGACATTTTCAATGAACTCAATGACACTATTGTCGTTCTCCTTGGTTTTCAGTTCGTACATATACATTCTCCTTCCACAGACGGAATTCTAATTACTTCTGCAAGAAAAACCATATTCCTTCCTATTGTTAGCAGGTTTTCCTGGTGAAGGAGGTTCTAGACTTGATCTCCTCTGACATAATTTGGTCAAAGCTTTTCAACAGAATTGTGACTAATGTCACAACACAGTATTTTTTTACGCAGAATTTGATATGTTAATAGTGTAATAATAATAAATAACTTATTGGAGTGAAGAACATGATTGCAAAGTGGTTAAGAGAAAACAATATTGCTGCTGGTCTATTGGCTGTTATAAGAATATGGCTTGGATACAACTGGATGACTGCTGGATGGGGTAAATTGACTGGTGAAGGTTTTGACGCATCCGGTTACCTGAAAAATGCTGTGGCAAATCCGGTTAAAGGTCCAGACGGAAATGCAGTGTACGGTTGGTACGTGAACTTCCTTGAAAGCTTCGCGATTCCGAATGTAGAATTGTTCAACTTCATCGTTCCACTGGGAGAATTCCTTGTCGGACTCGGATTGCTGCTTGGAACTCTGACAACTGCTGCAATGTTCTTCGGTCTAGTGATGAACTTCAGTTTCTTCCTAGCCGGAACTGTATCTCACAACCCAACTGACATCTTCTTCGGATTCATCATCCTCTTCGCAGGCTACAACGCAGGTAAATATGGTTTAGACCGCTGGGTCGTACCATTTATCCGCAAAACAGTTTTCAAGCGCGGAGAAGAAGCTGCACGAAACGCTGCTTAACTTAGTTAAATCCCCCTTTAATATAATTCGGCTGCCAGGTATATCTCGGCAGCCATTTTTTTATCTAGGGAGCAAATCCTTCTGAAAAAGCAAAAGCATAGGAAAATCAATCCTATGCTTAGTCGCCTTTAATGAAATTATCTTCCGAAGAAATTTCCCATTGTGTTTCTGAAGTCATCAAATAGACCGTCTCTATTCCTGTTATTGCGGATATCATCTGCGAATGTACCATTCTGTCAAAGGCATTATTGTCTACAGAGACATATACATTGTCAATGCCTCTATGTGATTCGCGGACCTTTTGTTTAATTTGGCGTTCCAATCCATTGCCAAGGGCGGAATTTCTGTCTGCTCCTGCGTCGGTACCAGTTCCATTTCCCGTACCGAAAATGTTGTTGTTTCCACGATCACCTTTACCTGCATTCTGGCGTTTTTCATCTCCTGCATCACCATGGCCGTCAATGACTCCATCGTTTCCTGCACGGCTGTCATCCTGGTCCACTCGACCATTATCGGCAAAAGTCCTGCCGTTGCCATCCAAGGCACCATTGATTTCTGCATTTCCATCGTTCTCCGAGTCCGCAAGTCGAACAGCGACATATGCATTGTTTTCCGAGATGATGACTCGTGCGTCGTCTACTTCCGGCATCTGTTCTACCTGGCGTTCAGCGCGATCAGCCAGCTGGAGTCTGTTGCCTTCAGTTGCCGGTCCGCGTCTGACCTGGGAGATTTCCACCTGCTGGTCACGGTTATTGTCTGCTGCATTGTTATTGGCTCCGCATCCAGCCAATCCCATTGTAAAAACAGCACAGCCAGCGATGATTATTGATTTTTTCATTCCGTTCACTCCTTGTTGTGTATTCGTCCTTATGATGGCTTGAAATCCGTGCGCTATGCAAGGTGAAAGAGATTTTTTTAAAATGAAAGGGTCGGTTATGTAGAAAAAGAGCCTCTGTCATAATTCGTTCAAAACATTTCAACAGAATTGTGAATTCATTCACAAAAAAACACTATTTTCGAGATTTATTTGATATCTTATAAGTGTACTAATACTAAATAACTTATTGGAGTGAGGAACATGTTTGCTAAATGGTTAAGAGAAAACAATGTTGCTGCTGGTATATTGACTGTCATTAGGGTATGGCTTGGATACAACTGGATGACTGCTGGATGGGGCAAATTAACAGGTGAAGGTTTTGACGCTTCTGGTTACTTGAAAAATGCTGTAGCAAATCCGGTCAAAGGTCCAGACGGAAACGCGGTGTATGGATGGTACGTGAACTTCCTTGAAAGCTTCGCGATTCCGAATGTGGAAATCTTCAACTTCATCGTGCCACTGGGAGAATTCCTAGTAGGACTTGGTTTAATCCTGGGAACACTGACAACTGCTGCAATTTTCTTCGGTCTAGTGATGAACTTCAGCTTCTTCCTAGCTGGAACAGTATCTCACAATCCAACTGACATCTTCTTCGGCTTTATCATCCTGTTCGCAGGCTATAACGCTGGTAAATACGGTTTAGATCGCTGGGTCGTACCATTTATCCGCAAAACAGTTTTCAAACGCGGAGAAGAAGTCACTCGTAACGTAGCTTAACTTGATTTTAAATCCCCCTTTAAAATAAATTGGCTGCCGGGAAATCCCGGCAGCTTTTTTCTGTAAAAAACTCTTGTTTGATAAAAAGGAGTGAACGATTGTTTAAGCGAATAAAAAAATATACAACGATTAAAAGGGATTTGGAGAGTGCCGACAGTGCAAAAAATACATAAACCATGGATCAAGCTTAAGGAAAACATCAATGATGAGGATTATAAAATAATCAACCATCTTCAGGAACGGTGCCTTCAAAATGATCAAACGGCTCTAAAGCTGGAGCTTGATTACAAGCTCGGGGTCAGCGTTGACAGCAGCAAGGGTGTTCAGGATATAAATGAGTTCTTGTACTTCGATGGGGAGCTGCTGATTGGATATATGGGAATTTGCAGCTTTGGCGGTCTGTGGGAAGTGAATTTTTACGATTTGACAGAAAAATGGAGAATAGAAGACATTCGGCTTTTACAAAAGGAGGGGTATTAATAATAAAATTTAATGCGATCAAGAGGACAATTGAAGAGATGACCGGAATTTTGAAGAGTTTGGAGTGAAACACAAATCGTTCTGTCCCGGTTGCAGGCATGTTGTGAAAAATTCCAAACTTGAGTGTTGACAGTCAAGTCGATTTCATGATAAATTTATCTCGAATTAAAAATAATTGATTTTGAGATTTATTTTTTTGGAATAATATCTCGAATTCGAGATAAAAACAAAACAGGGGGATTTTTAAATGGCTAAATTTACAGTAGACCAGGCACACTCAGCATTAGGTTTTGAAGTGAAACACATGATGGTTTCAAAGGTAAAAGGACAATTCGGCTCTTATACAGCTGATGTTGAAGCAGCAGACCTAACAGATTTAACAACAGCTTCAATCGCATTTAAAATTGATGTAACAAGCATCGATACACGCAACGAAGACCGCGAAAATCATTTGAAATCAGCAGACTTCTTTGATGTTGAAAACTATCCAACAATCGATTTCAAATCTACGAGCATCACTCGCGATGGAGATGATTACAAAGTAACTGGTGACCTGACAATCAAGGACGTAACAAAGCCAGTAACATTCGATGTTGAATTCGGCGGCAAAGGTACAAACCCATGGGGAGTGGAAGTATACGGTTTCGAAGCAGAAGCAAAAGTGAACCGCGAAGAATTCGGTCTTACATGGAATGCTCCACTAGAAACAGGCGGCGTACTAGTCGGCAAAGACATCAAGATCAAAGTAGAATTAGAAGTGAATCCAGCATAATTTAGTTGGTGTAACCGCTCAGGGGTTGAAAGACTCCGGGGCGGTTTTTTGGTTTGTTTTGGTGGCGGTGGAATGTTGGGGTTGAGTTTAGGTGCTAATGAGGAAAAGCTGTCAAGAAAAAGAGGTAATCGTGACAGGTTTGGATGCTGATGAGGAAAAGCTGTCAAGAAAGTGCCGTTATTTTGACAGGTTTGGATGCTGATGAGGAAAAGCTGTCAAGAAAACGAGATAATCGTGACAGGTATGGGTGCTAATGAGGAAAAGCTGTCAAGAAAAAGAGGTAATCGTGACAGGTTTGGATGCTGATGAGGAAAAGCTGTCAAGAAAAAGAGGTTATTGTGACAGGTATGGGTGCTGATGAGGAAAAGCTGTCAAGAAAAGAGGTTATTGTGACAGGTATGGGTGCTGATGAAGAAAAGCTGTCAAGAAAACGAGATAATCGTGACAGGTTTGGAGTGCTGATGAGGAAAAGCTGTCAAGAAAAAGAGGAACTTCAGACAGGTTTGGCGCAAAACGGAGAAAAGCTGTCAGAAGTAAGGTCAACTTCATACAGGTCTAGCATTAAACGGAGTCAAGCTGTCAAAAGAAAGCGCAACTTCACACAGCTTGCCGCCAAACGAAGAAAAGCTGTCAAAAGAAAGGGTAGAATCCAATCCAAATCCACCTGGCCATCAGCTTACATGATTGGGTGCTGAAAACTCACCTTGTTTATATTCGGAAAATTCGGTATTTTATTGATTAAGGAAGTTACCAATATTTTAAAGGTGGTGATTGGATGACTCGTCTATTATGGGCTTTATCAATAGCTCAATTTCTGGCCATGCAGGTATGGTTTAACTTTTCTGCGGTTATGCCTGTTGTGGAAAAAGAATGGGATTTATCCTCGACGGAATCGGGGATTATCGTCGCGTTTTTTCATATAGGCTACGTGGCAGCGGTGTTTTTTTACAGCTTTTTGAGTGATCGCTATAATCCGAAATTTTCATTTATGTATGGAGCGTTGATTGCTGGCGTGTCGGGTGTTCTTTTTAGTGCATTGGCGCAAGGGTTTTGGTCGGCTTTACTGTTGAGGTTTATTTCAGGAATTGGTATTGCGGGAATTTATGTCCCGGGTATGAAAATTGTTGCCCAAACATCTAGCGATAAGATCAGGGGTGCGGCGCTGGGTCTTTTTGTAGGCTCGCTCGTCGTTGGCTCAGGCTTTTCGTTACTGGTCTCTGGGTTATTCATTAACCTGGTAGGCTGGAAAGGTGTAATTTTCATAACTTCCTGTTCTGCAATCCTAGCATCCGTGTTGATTTATTTTTCGAGCATACCTGAAAACATCCATGTCCACAATCAACGTTTGAGTATGGCGCTTTTAAAGCGGGTGCTCACTAAGAAAAACCTGCTGGTGAACATCAGCTATACTGGCCACTGTTGGGAACTGTATGCGATGTGGGCTTGGATTGGTCCTTTTATGGTGTATTACTTTCAGACTCATGAGGTCAGTAATGCTATTTCTGTCGGTAATTTTATCGGTGCGTTTGTTGTGATGATTGGCGGAATTGCCAGTTTTATAGGCGGGAGAATGTCCGATTCCTTCGGCAGGTTAAAATCAATCAAGCTGTTCATTTACATCAGCATTTGCTGTTCACTGACGATTGGCTGGCTGACACCTGCGAGTATGTGGATTTTGCTTCCGATTGTTTTCATATATGGATTTACGATTATTGCAGATTCACCGATCTACAATACGATGATCACGGAAATTTCTGATCCAGAGATAACGGGTATTGCATTGGGAATCCAATCAGTATTAGGGTTCAGTGCAACAATTTTTTCTCCGATGATTTTTGGCATACTGCTCGATTATTTTAATTGGGGCGTTGCTTTTACAACAATTGGCGCAATGACAATCATAACGCCAATTTGCATTTCGTTTTTAATGAAGAGATTGAGTGAGGGTGTAAAGGTTGCCTGAACTGTATTTCTGGTTCGAAAAACATTATCTTTTAACCTGGAATTTTGGTATAATTTTACCAAAATAACTTTAAGCAAGAGGTACATACTTTGACAAAATCTAAACTGCAGTTTTGGCTGATTCAAATTTTGCTTATATCGACGATCATTTATGTTTCTACCAAGATTTCCTTTATGTTTGAGCCGATTGGGGTTTTTATCTCAACCGTGTTCTTTCCGATTCTGATTACCGGCTTTCTCTATTTCCTGCTGAATCCGGTAGTGGATTTTCTGGTACGCAAGAAACTACCTCGGGTACTCGCAATATTGATCATTTATGTGGTGTTTGGGGCGCTTCTTGTTTTGGCGATCGGGAATTTGGTTCCGGCGGTTTCCAAGCAGGCAACAGAGCTTGCTAATGATCTGCCTGTTTTTGCTGACAAGACAACTGAGTATTTTTACGATGTAGTTCAGTCTTCTGAGTTTAAAAGCTTTAGGGATGAGCAGCGTGAAATGATTGATACGGTGCAGGAGCGCGTAATTGAGTATGCAAACACGATACCGACTAAACTGACGAATGGACTCAAGGGCTTTTTGGGCATCGTCACCAATATCGCGATCATCCTTGTTACCGTCCCATTTTTACTGTTTTATATGTTCAAGGACGGGCACAGGTTCCCGGATGCTGTTTCCAAGTTCATTCCGAAAGATTACCGGGATGAGGGGCTTAAAATCCTGAAAGAAACTGGTGAAACACTGGCTTCATATATCCAGGGACAGGTAACGGTCGCCTCCGCTGTTGGGATTTTGGCTTTTATCGGGTATCTAATCATTGATTTGCGCTATGCCTTGATTCTGGCGTTAATCGTCGCCTTCACAAACATTATCCCGTATGTCGGGCCGATTATTGGCGGGGCGCCTGCAGTGCTGGTGGGTCTCTTTGATTCTCCGACAAAGGCTTTGCTGGTTGTAGTGGTTATCCTGATAGCGCAGCAAATCGAAGGGAATTTGCTGTCTCCGCTTATCCTTGGAAAAACCCTGGATACCCATCCGGCAACGATCATCATTATTTTATTGGCTGCCGGGAATCTGGCTGGCGTTCTGGGAATGGTGTTAGCTGTCCCAACCTACGCCGTCTCAAAAACAATCGTATTGAACTTGGTCCGATTTTTAAGAGCAAGGAAAAGGGCAACGATCACCACAGAAGTAACCTGAGTCATACACTAACATGAGAATCCTGGATTAGACTTTGGGCGATAGAGCTGTCTGTATTGAAGCTGCTATCGCTTTTTTATTAGCAGGGTTTTGTAATGTGCCCGTAACGAAGGACCGACCCGATCAAAATAAGGTTTCATAGGAGGTTATATGTCCGAGGAAAAAAGAGAGCGGTTGAAATCCAGGGAACAGCGGAAGAATCCCGGAGCGGCTTTGAACAATGGCTGGGCTCAGGCGATGACAGGGTCACCAAGCAGTGGTTGTTTGGTAAATGTGCTATCGATCGTGATTATAGTGGGGGTTATTTTGATAATTAGAGCATGCTCACAGTAGTAAACAGGGGGGATAGCATGAGGGCTATATTGAGTTTTATATTGTTGCTGGTCGGTGCTCTTTAAATTGGAATTACGGTTGAGAATTCTATTGTCGGAACAAGCGTTGTCAAATCAATTGGGGCTTTATGCATGATTGGATTCTGGAGGACGTTCCTAAAAGGGAAGATAAATTATATTAACTTTATTATTATTTCTAAGTAAGGTGGGAGATGGTATGAGGAAGTGAATGTGGCTGTTACTATTGGTGGTTTTAATTATTGTGGCTTCAATCGCCATAATACTAAAGCCGAATGAAGCAGACTTTGCGAGCTGGATGGAAGAGACGTATGAAATACAATGCCTTGATGAACGCTGTAGTGCCTTTCATATTGAAGAAGGTGATGAAAAAATCTTATTGCAATCGATGCAAGGTAGTTATTCACCAGGAATTTTTCAAATGAGAGTGCATGAGGCCTACCGAAATCTTGAGGATCCTTCCTATTATCTAGAACTTGAAGCAGCGGTTTTTTTTGGAAAAATAATGATTGAAGAGGAAAAGTTAAAAAGAGTAAATAAGAGATAATGTGATGCTTTTCAGATATGGGAAAGCATTTTTTTGTGAAATGCATGTAAGGTTTACTTGACACCAAAAGGGGATCCTTGTAAATTTAATGTAAGGTTAACCTGACACCAAAAGGAATACTTGTAAATTGTATGTAAGGTTAACCTTACATAGGAAGAGGTATTTATCTTGAAAAACAAAGTGAAACAATTTAGGGAACAATTCGGCTTAACACAAGCGCAGCTGGGCCAGAGGGTAAATGTGTCACGCCAGGCGATCAATGCGATTGAAAAAAACAAATTTGATCCTTCCATCTGGCTGGCCTATGACTTAGCAAAATTTTTCAATATGACGATCGAAGAATTATTTGAATTTGAGGAGAGTGAGCGAAAGTGAGTTTACTGAAACATCCGGTTGTTAATATTCTGTTCATTAGTTTTATGTCCGCAATCTATTCATTCATTTTTCTTTTTACAGCTGGCCATATGGAATTTATAAGCATACTTTCACATAGTAAAACACTGAACTCGGACTTTTGGAACGGGTGGTCTGACTTTTTAAAAACAGGCAATATGAAATTCATTGGTTACTTGATCATCGGATTAACTGTAGTGATTATGGTTTTTATTCTTTTAAAAAGAACGAAGCAATACGATGAATATCAAGTGAGTATATTAGCGAAAAGCCTGTTTTTGGCCGGAGTTTTATCAATCATTATGATTCCATTTCTGATGATCATGCTTTTAAGTGACCCAAACTACAGTACGGAAACCATTTTCTTATTTGCGACGATCCAATGGGTTGGTGTTTTGGTTTCGTATTTATTTTTTGTAGTGCGGTCTTGAGTACGAACTTTTTTCCATAAAAGTACAGGGACTTTTCAATACTCAGAACTCCATAACTGAACATAATAAAAGAGGGTTTTTATTAAACGATGGAGGACTAGATTGGATGAGCGAAACAAAAGATGAACTTAAAGAACAGCTTAATGTATTAACAGCCCGCCGGGACAGGATGCAGAAGAATCTCTACGAGGTGGAGAAGGAAATTGCGGAAATCACCAATAAGCTGGCTAAGATGAAATAAAGGCGATACAAGATGGAGGTATATAAAATCTGGCGAAGTGATCGTCCGAGTGGCCCCCAAGTATTTGTTGACAAGCTTTGCATACGCATTTAATATTTACTTAATAATTGAATACTCCTAAAGGGGAGTAGCTTTTACAGCAAGGTCGTCATTACGGAGTTCTTGACTCTCGGCTTTGTTGGCAACCACTGTTGTTAGCAAGACCTTTACCATATTAGCGGTAAAGGTCTTTTTTGTCTGAAAAACCTTTGCCTGTAAAAACGGTAAAGGTTTTTTCTTTTTTGGATGACCAATAAACTTAAGGAGAATGACATGGAAAAATGGTTAATTGGGATAATGGAGGAATTTGGCTATGCAGGGGTTATGTTTTTGATTGCACTTGAAAACATCTTTCCTCCAATACCATCCGAAGTTATTTTAACTTTTGCTGGATTTATGACTGCTTCAACGGATCTTAGCATTACGGGCGTTATCCTTTCTTCTACCGTGGGATCACTGTTGGGCGCTGTATTGCTATATGGACTAGGGAGGCAGTTGGGTGTGGATAAGTTGGAGAGGATTGTTGATAAATGGGGATATCTTCTTCGGGTAACTAAAAATGATATTTACAAAGCGGATTCCTGGTTTGATCGTTATGGAGCCTGGACTGTTTTATTTTGCCGTGTTATTCCTTTACTTCGCAGTCTGATTTCCATCCCTGCCGGCATTTCAGAGATGAGATTTAGGACTTTCCTGCTTTTTACAACAATTGGTACGCTAATCTGGAATTCGATTCTCGTCTATTTAGGTGCCACTGTCGGAGCTTCCTGGGAGGAGATTGTTAAGTATATAGATATTTACTCTAAGTTTATTTATATAATTCTACTACTGATCGCAGTCAGCCTGTTATTAGTGTTGGTTTTAAGGAAAAGGAAATGATAGGAATAAGAAGCAAAGGGAACCTAAGCAGTTTCCTTTTTGCTCCTTTTAGAGGGAATAATCTCCTGTTTATTGAATTCAATAAAGAAGATTCAAGCTGGTGATCAAAAATAAGGTGGTCTTCGATGAAGTTTAATCGTTTGGTATGGATCATATTTGTTCCTTTATTCTTATTTTTCCTGGGCCTGTTCTATGTTGAAGTGTCCGTTTATTCGCTTTTGCCTCCTGAACACGGTGGAATGAGTTTTTGGACAGAATTGAAGTATGTCTGGTATTGTTCCGTATGGTTTTATGCCATGGTCCTGGTTGCTTCCTATATTCAGTATTTGCGTTTTAAACATAAACGGAAATAGCTGTATAAAAAAATGTCCCTCCAAATTTGGAAGGACATTATTACTATTAGGTATCGTTTGCGAGTTCTTTTCGGTTAGGAGCAAGTGGAGGTTGTTCTAACCATTTATTTTTTTCCATAATATCAAACCACTTCTTTGTCACCATTAAATTTTTCAGGATTATGGTTTCATAAGTAGCTATAATGTCTGTCCGCATGGCAGATGCCAATCCGGTTCCGTGATAGACTTGAGCAGCCTGGAATAAGAAGCCGGTATGATACATCATCAGTTTATCCGAGAATGGAGAGTCCGTAGATGTCGTGACTTCTGTTTCCCATGACCTGGGAGTGGGCAGATTATCATCGTGCATGATTTTCGAAAAGGTTTGTATTTGATGGTCAGCTGTTTTCTCTGAATCCATTAAAAACTTTCTAACTTCTTTTGATTGGGCTACTTGACTGAAAGCAATAGAGAGAGTTTTTGCCATAATATTCTTTTTTATGTTGAAGGAAATACTTATAATTTCTGTCGCAGATAAACATCTTCCTTTTCCGAAAATCCCATCTGTAAAATCCCTGCTAACAATAAATTCAGGCTTTTTGGCGGGATAAAATAAAGGATCTCTCTGAAAATTGCCTTTCTCGAGTAATAGTTCAATTGTCTGGTGATACATTCTCTTCCCATCGTTATCAGATGAATCGTAAAAATCCCTCAGGTCTTTTCGGATAGAAACGCCTAAGGCAGTGACATGTCCAGTCAATCCATGCAATGTCATGATATGTAAGTAATTTAAACAAAAAATGTCCGAGAACAACCTTTTTGCACCTTTATTTATATCCGCTTCACTAAATCCCACAGGAATGGGAAAGCCTTCATTCTCTAAAAATGTTACCATTTGCTTCTTTTGTCGTTCGAATGTTGAAATAGCGTCCTCAAAAATAGCTTTGATCGCTTCATCTTCAATAATTGTGAACATATATCTATTCACTGTATCTATCATTGTCCCATTTACATATTCGCCCCACAAGGATCCTATCTCAGAAGAAGTTAGTTGTATTTTTTCCCTGTCCATATTTTCACCTCCACGATATTATTTCCTCATACAGGGGAAATATGAATGTAGACACTCAATATCAAATAAATAGAGTTTTCCGAACATGCACTATCACCGCTTTCTATTGACAACAGTGGGAATGGAAGTCCCTGCGGTAAAAAAATCATTGACACTATTAAGCTATAGGAGTAATTTATACTTATTAATTTAATAAAGACCTTTTTGCTGAATCTTTTGAGCGGGGGGACCAATTTTGATAAAGCTACTTTATCTTGGGGTGAATTTTAGCGAATGAAGCTAAAAAGGGATACTCTCAATCCCTAATCCGACAGCTAACTCCGTAAGCCGTGAAGAGAGAAGTTGATGATATTAACATTGGCCATTCTTATTAGGGATGGTCTTTTTGTGCTTGCATCGTTTAAATAAAAAACTAAGAAAAGAAGGTATTATCGTGTCGAAAGTAACTAAAAGGAACTGGTTAAAGCCTGCGCAAATCATTGTATTTTTTTATGTCATTGCCGTATTGATTTCGGCGTCGCTCCTCAGTCTCCCTATTGCTCTCAAGCCGGGAGTGAGTTGGACATTTATTGATGTTTTATTTACGGCAGTCAGTGCGGTCAGTGTAACCGGGCTAGCGGTTGTATCGACACCGGATACCTTTAGTACACCGGGCGTTTTCATATTAATGTTCATCCTTCAGTTTGGCGGAATCGGCATCATGACACTCGGTACATTTTTTTGGATGTTGCTGCGAAGGAAAATCGGTCTTAAGGATCGGCAGTTAATCATGACCGACCAAAACCAATCTCAAATGTCTGGCCTGGTCAAACTCATGAGGCAAATTTTGGCCATCATCCTTTTGATCGAGGCGGTTGGAGCTCTCATATTAGGAACGTATTTTCTTGGCTATTTCCCGACATGGCAAGAAGCCTATCTGCAAGGCTTATTTGCAGCTGTAAGTGCAACGACGAACGCTGGTTTTGATATTACAGGGAGTTCGTTGATTCCTTTTGCGCATGATTATTTCGTGCAAACGGTGAACATCATTCTTTTAACCTTAGGGGCGATTGGATTCCCGGTTTTAGTTGAAGTAAAGGAATATTTCGTCAATCGGAAAAAGCAGCGTAAAGGCCATTTTTCTCTGTATACAAAATTGACTACGTTAACCTTCTTTGCGCTTATGTTTTTCGGTACATTCGCGATCCTGCTCTTTGAATTTAATCATTTCTTCAAGGACTATAGCTGGCATGAATCGTTTTTTTATGCCTGGTTCCAGTCGTCTTCAACAAGAAATGGCGGGCTTGCTACGATGAATGTGAGTGATTTCTCTAACCCGACCTTACTGCTTCTTTGCTTTCTAATGTTTATTGGAGCTTCGCCAAGTTCTGTGGGCGGCGGCATAAGGACGACTACTTTTGCGGTCATCATTTTGCTGATTGTCAATTTTGCAAAGGGGCATAATACAATCAAGGTGTTTGGACGTGAGCTGCATGAAGAAGATATTCGGAAATCAGTAGTTGTAAGCTTTTTGGCAATTATCCTCTGTTTTGCGGCGGTGGTCATATTGAATGCAACTGAAAATTTTACGATGATGGAAATCATGTTCGAAGTAAGCTCAGCATTCGGGACGACAGGGTTGTCCATGGGGATAACGCCTGAACTAAGTACAGCAGGTAAAGTCGTCATCATTTCACTGATGTTCATAGGAAGAATAGGAATTCTATCTTTTATCTTCTTATTCAACCGAGGAAAACTAGAGCCAAAATGCCATTATCCGAAAGAAAGATTGATTGTAGGATAAGGGTTTCAGGAAGTATTAGGTGGAGGAAGTTGCCTAATGCTTCTTTTTAAAGTAATGAAGGTGCACACCAGAAATCAGCTTAGCCTCGGCGGTGCGATAACGGTAGAGTGCAGGATCTTTGTAGACAATGAATTGATTTATCCTGATCATGAGCGAAGTTAAAAAATTATTTAGTTTAAATGAAAGACGCCTCTCCCGTGAAAGGCGTCTTTCTTCTTATTTCTGGATAAGAAAGCATAAATTTATCCACTTAGATTAGTGTCT
>NZ_BAUW01000088.1 GCF_000517385.1 Mesobacillus boroniphilus JCM 21738
CTTGCGCTTTTCTTATTTCGCCAGCTTATTGTGGCTTAAAGGTCAGATTAGTTTCTTTTTTTTCAATGCATGGTTAAAATAAGGAAAGTACAATGAGATTTTCCCGGGAGGTATTCTTTTGAAAAACTTGGAATCAATGGAACAGTTCGAAGCGTTGAAAAACGATGGTAATCATATATTTTTATTCACTGCTGGCTGGTGCCCTGACTGCCGTGTAATCGAGCCGGTATTGCCTGGAATTGAAAGCAAATACAGCGAATACGAATTCATTTCTGTGGATCGTGATGATTTCATCGATCTTTGCATCCAGCTGGATGTATATGGCATTCCGAGCTTTGTCGCTTTTGAAAACGGCACGGAGCTTGGCCGATTTGTCAGTAAGAACAGAAAGACCCAGGCTGAAATCGAAAACTTTATTGAAGGTCTTGCCTAATTAATCATTTCCCTCCATCTTTTGAGGCGGAGGGAAATTTCATGTAAAATAAGTTGCAGAAACTCCTGGAGAAATGGAGGGATAAGACAATGGATAGCAGAAAAATGCGGAAAGAGCTGGAGAATCGTCTTCAACATCCTGACCGGACTTTTTCCTATGACCGGGAAAAGGATCAGTTGAGAATTGAAAATAAAAATACTGGTCGCGGAATCACCATTGCCTACCGGGGATTATCGCCAAATGGCAGGATCATAAGGAAAAAGCGATTGATGAGGTTGTCTATTATGTATCAGAAGGCCTGAATGCGATGGAGAGCCAGGCCGAGCTGTCAGGAAAGGAAAAAAATATTTTCCCTGTCATCCGTTCAACGTCATTTCCATCAGAGGCAGAGGAAGGGATACCATTCCTTTATGACCATCATACCGCAGAAACAAGGATTTATTACGCTTTGGATTTAGGCACTACATACAGGCTGATTGATTCAAAGCTTTTGAAAAAGGAAGGATGGTTAGCGGGACAGGTCCGCGAGACGGCTTTGTTCAATATCCGTTCACTCTCCGTAAAATTAAAAGAGGACCGTGTTGCTGATAACACATTTTATTTCCTCAATAGTAATGACGCTATGATGCCAGCAGGATTTTGAATACAAGTTTTTTAAATGAAATGAAGAAAAAGATGAAGGGAACCATGACTGTTGCCGTTCCCCATCAAGATGTTTTAATCATCGCCGATGTGGAAAATAACACAGGTTATGATATTTTGGCCCAGATGACGATGAGCTTTTTTGCGAGTGGAAGAGTGCCAATTACTGCCCTAAGCTTCCTATATGAAGATGGAGAATTGGAGCCAATCTTTATTTTAGGTAAAACAAAAAAGGAATAGTAACGAAAGAAGCGAAAGCCCGGAATTAACGGGCTTTTTTCCATTGTCTAGTTACAGCGCCTAGCCAGTTTTCATCCCTGAGAGTGCTTCCTCGAGTATCTTGCGAGAAGCGTTAGCTTTGAGCAGCTCGAGACGTTTCGGTCCTGCCAATGAAGTCAAAGAGCGACTTCACTGTCAGGCCCTCCAACGCTTGTCGGGGCTGACCAAGGCGCTTGCACTTTCCTTTATGTACATATGATGTCATGTTTTGTAAATAACTGAGCCTAAAGTTGATTGTTATTGAAAATTTCTTCTCGTAAAAAATGCTCATTCTTTCATTTTATCTCGAAAAATATTGATTTACTGTTAAAATAATAATGAAATGCGAAAGAAAGAGTGATTTATATTGAGTTGGATTAAAAAGATTTTTAGCGTGTTCCAAAACGATGATGAATTTAATGATATGGAACAAGATCAACCTGTTTCAAGGCCATTAAAAAAAGAGCAGAATGAAAAAAGGGATATAGAGGCAAAGGTACTATACCAATATCCAAAAGGTCAGTTCCGTTTTCCATTGATACCGGATGAGAAGGCAGCTCCTGAAAAATCCACTCCGGGAAAAGGTCGCCCAGAAAAGGTCAGCCAGGTTGGTGAGATTAAGCCGTTCATTAAAGAGCAAGGTTCACTGAGGATTAAGAATGAACGGCAAGCAGAAAGTGAGTCCTTCCATAATAAACGCCGAGATCCAGCCGTGGATGCCCGGAGTAAAGTCAAACGTGATACTGCAAGAGAACCAAATGAACTATACAAGCCTAAAAAAACCGTGGAATCTGCACCGAAGTTTCATTATGAAACTCGGAAAGACAGCGGACCGAAATTTCGGCAGCCTTTTAAACCAACCGAAATCCCGTCCCCTATTTATGCATTTAACAGACCTCCTAGAAAAAGTAAGACCCAAATGGACCTGGAGGATGTTGAATATGAACTGGCTGGTTTTGAAAAGGGTCAGAGCAGTGCAGTTGAACAATTACAGCATAATGACATAAATATCATGTCGCAAGCAATGGATTTAAAGGAAGTTCCTGTTTCAACAGAAGTTCTTGCTTTACCAAAAGTTCATGATGAGGCAGTGACGCAAGATATATACTTAGAAGATGATCTTGCTGAAACACAGGGCCTCAAGGTAACTGAAGTCGATGAACAAGTAGAACAACCAGAGTTGGAAACAGAGGCGCTTGATATCATTCTCAATAACGACAATGAACTGGAATTTGTTTCTCAAAATGAACATATAACTGATGCAGAGCTTGAGCAGGATGTCATAGAGGCAGAAGTAACCAGTTATCAGCCTGACCCGGGAGATCCAGGATCAATAGGTTTTCAAAATACCCAAGAAGAGACTGATGCGGTTAGTTCTCAAAACAGATCTGAAGATACAGAATCCATAGACTCTCATTGCAACTTGGAAGAGACAGATTCACAACAAAGCCAGGAAGAGTATGAAGCATACCGCTATCAAAAACACCGGGAAGAACTAACTGTTCAGCCTGTCGGTAATGCTGAGGTACAAAACACGGAAACGGAAGGATCTTTTGAGGAAGCAGAGCCGGAACACACTCCTGACTCTGCCCCGACTGTAGAGGATAAGCCTGCAGAGCCAAAAAGGCAGCTTCCATTCAATGTGCTTATGCTTAAGCAGGACAAGAGGAAGTGGAGAGAGCGGAACACGTCTAAATATCCATCCTTTATGACTGAAGGAAGAAAGACAAGCGAACGCCAAACACATCCTGATGTTGATGCACCTTCTTCAGATGTTAGCGGGCAGAAAAATCAAATGCTAGAATACGAGTTGTCGGCAGACAGCAGTTCATCAGGTGTTCTGACAGTTCAGCAGGAACAACAATCAGCTATACATCAGGAACCTCCATTAACTGTCCAACAGGAACATCAACCAGCTGCCCAGCAGGAAACTCTAATAGTAGCAGAAAATACGTCGGGTGCCATAAACCACCAGCAGGACACTTTATCAGTTGAAGTTAGTCCGGTAACAGGCCCTTCTAATAGAGAAAAGCCAAGACAAGCACAACCGGCAGCGGTGAATTCAACTTCTATGCCAATGAGCAGTCAGTTCGAGCGGGAACCAGTCCAATCGAATGATCGAGAAGCGGCCATACAGCCAGAAGTCCAACCAGCCGCAGTATACGACTTTCCGCCACTGGATCTTTTGAGCCCGCCTGTTTTCAAGGCCCCTGATCCTGAATGGCTTTCAGAGCAGGAGCATATGCTCAATGAGACATTAAGGAATTTTAATGTAGGCGCCAGGGTGGTCAATATGACACAAGGACCATCGGTTACCCGTTTTGAGGTACAGCCGGAACCAGGCGTTAAAGTCAATAAGATTACGAATCTATCAGATGATATCAAACTAAGTCTTGCTGCGAAGGATATCCGGATCGAAGCTCCAATACCAGGAAAGCACACCATTGGGATTGAAGTGCCGAACCATTCGAGCAGGCCGGTATTATTAAGTGAAATATTACAGTCTGCAGGTTTTATGGATCTAGAATCACCGTTATCAGTGGCCCTGGGACTTGATATTGCCGGAAATCCAATCGTCACTGATCTGAAGAAGATGCCGCACGGTTTAATTGCCGGTGCCACTGGATCTGGAAAGAGTGTCTGTATCAATACGATGCTTGTCAGCCTGCTTTATAAAGCACATCCAGATGAGGTGAAGCTGCTGCTGATTGATCCGAAAATGGTTGAATTGGCACCTTATAACCGAATTCCTCACCTTGTCAGCCCGGTGATCACTGATGTAAAAGCAGCGACAGCCTCGCTGAAGTGGGCAGTTGAGGAAATGGAACGCCGTTATGAATTGTTTGCACATACAGGTGTCCGCGATATAGGCAGATTTAATGAACTTGCCCAGAAGCAACGCAGGTTTTCTGATAAGCTCCCGTATATCGTCATTGTGATTGATGAGCTGGCAGATCTGATGATGATGGCTCCAGGCGATGTGGAAGAGGCTATTTGCCGGATTGCCCAAAAGGCACGGGCTTGCGGGATCCATTTGATCATCGCGACACAGCGTCCATCCGTCGATGTCATTACAGGCTTGATAAAAGCGAATGTTCCTACAAGGATTGCCTTCTCTGTTTCCTCACAGGTGGATTCAAGGACGATCATTGATATCAGCGGGGCAGAAAAGCTTCTTGGCCGCGGGGATATGCTATTCCTGGAAAATGGGTCATCAAAGCCATTCCGTCTGCAGGGAACCTTCGTTACTGATAATGAGATTGATGACATTGTGGCATTTGTCAGGGAGCAACGGAATCCCCAATACTTGTTTGAACAAGATGAACTGCTCAAGAAGGCCCAGGTGACGGAAGACGAAGATGAACTTTTCTACGAAGCATGTGGATTTGTCATCGACCAGGGCGGCGCTTCAACATCAAGCGTCCAGCGCCGTTTTAAGATCGGCTATAACCGGGCGGCCAGACTGATTGAGATGATGGAGCAACAAGGATTCATTTCTGAGGGCAAGGGCAGCAAGCCAAGGGATGTCCTGATTACTGCTGCGGATCTTGAGGCCCTCCAGGAAACTAGTACATTCAATTAATAAAAGGTATTCTTTATTAGCATGTACTTATAATAAGGATAAATGACTATAGATGTTGGGTTATTATTGAAGGAGCTTTTTGGATGAAAGAAATCGAATTGAAAATACAAGGAAAAATCAGCCGTCTGACCAATCATACATTTAAATTTGATGAAAGGATCCGGGACGGTTGGTTTTCAGCCGTGTATTTTCTTAAAACTCGAGAGCTTGTAAAGAAATATCATGAAGACAATATTATCACGATGCAGTTTTTCCAGAAGGACGAAGCAGTTCTGTGCGGGACTGATGAAGTAATCGCCCTGGTAAAAACGTTTGCTGACCGTCCTGAGGAACTGGAGATTCATTCACTTAAAGATGGAGATAAAATTTCCCCGTTTGAAACAGTCCTGACCATTACAGGACCATACCAGAGTTTCGGTTACCTCGAGGGTATCATTGACGGCATCCTGGCAAGAAGAAGTTCTGTCTCGACAAATGTTTATAATGTCGTAAAGGCAGCAAGCTATTCAGGACAGCAAAAGCCAGTCATTTTCATGGGAGACCGTGACGACCATTATACAACACAGGCTGGTGACGGTTATGGGACTATATAGGTGGGGCTACTGCCCAGGCCACACATGCGATGAATGAATGGTGGGGCAAGCATGGCATGGGTACGATGCCGCATGCACTGATCCAAATGTTCAACGGTGATATCGTCGCAGCCACCCAGGCTTATCACGAAACCTTCCCAAATGATGATTTGATCGCTCTTATTGATTATAATAATGATGCGATTACCGACTCATTGAAAGTCGCAAGGGAATTTGGGGAAAAGCTGAAGGGTGTCAGGGTTGATACTTCCCGTACACTAATCGACCAGTATTTCCTTCGAAACCAGCACTTGCTTGGAACATTCGATCCTCGCGGAGTGAATGCAGAATTAATTTTCGCACTCAGAAAAGCGCTTGATGGCGAAGGATTTGACCATGTAAAAATTGTCGTGAGCGGCGGCTTCAGTGAAAAAAGGATCGTGGAGTTTGAAAAGCAAAATGTACCAGTCGACATGTACGGTGTAGGCGGCAGCCTTTTAAAATTGAAAATTGGTTTTACTGGTGACAATGTCATGTTGAACGGGAAACATCAGGCGAAGTCAGGCAGAAAGTACAGGCCGAATCCCCGATTAGAAAAAGTAGAATTTTAAAAAGTTTGAAAGCAACTAATAAAGGGAATATGTATTTTTATTCATCATTTCGGTCTTAACCATTTGCTTTGCTATCATTATTTGTGCAGGTTTTAAAAAAAAGCTGCACTTTATGGAAACAGATTCTTTATGGAAACAGATTAATGAAACTGTGTTATTTACCGTAATGATGCTATAATGATTGAATACATGAAAGGCAGATACTATCCGCATTGTATTTTGCGCTGTTTTATAACGAGAAATTGGCGAAATGAGCAATTCAGGATATCTGTCATATACTGTGTTACATACAGACGTTGTTGGAGGTTCTTTATATGACTATTTACCATTTTGTAGGTATAAAGGGGTCTGGAATGAGTGCGTTAGCTCAAGTTCTCCATGATATGGATTATCAGGTACAGGGCTCCGATTATGATAAGCACTTTTTTACCCAGGTGGCTCTAGAAAAATCTGGAATAAAGATCCTTCCGTTTGATAAGGAAAATATACAGCCTGGGATGACGGTCATTGCAGGCAATGCCTATCCGGATACTCATGAGGAGATTCAGGAGGCAATGAAGCTAGGTCTTCCAATCATCAGATATCACAGATTCCTTGGTGATTTCATGCAAAACTTTACTAGTGTTGCGATTACTGGGGCTCATGGGAAAACATCGACTACAGGTTTGCTTGCGCATGTGATGAGGGGCGCCAAGCTACATCATTCCTGATTGGCGATGGCACTGGGAAAGGTGACAAAGATGCTCAATACTTTGTATTCGAAGCATGTGAGTATCGCCGCCATTTCCTTTCGTATTTCCCTGATTACGCAATCATGACGAATATCGACTTTGACCACCCGGATTACTTTGCCAATATAGAAGACGTTTTCTCTGCTTTCCAGGAGATGTCATGGCAAGTCAAAAAGGGTATCTTTGCATGCGGTGACGACGAGCAGCTGCAAAAAATCCAGGCCAAGGTTCCGGTTGTATTTTATGGTTTTGGCGAAGAAAATGACTTCCAAGCTCGCAATATCGTCAAGTCAACTGAAGGCACTACATTCGATGTTTTTGTCCGGAATAATTTCTATGACACATTCTCGATTCCGGCTTATGGTGACCATAATGTCCTGAACTCGCTTGCTGTCATCGCTTTGTGCCATTACGAAAATATTGAATCAAAAGTGATCCAGTCTCAGCTTGAAACGTTCGAGGGCGTGAAGAGGAGATTTTCTGAAAAGAAGGTTGCAGACCAGGTGATCATTGATGACTACGCTCACCATCCTACAGAAATTAAAGTAACAATCGAAGCTGCTAAGCAGAAATATCCTGATCGTGAAATCGTCGCGGTTTTCCAGCCGCATACCTTTACCAGGACGCAAGCTTTCCTGAATGAGTTTGCAGAAAGCTTAAATAAAGCAGACATGGTTTACTTATGTGAAATCTTTGGTTCAGCCCGTGAGATTCATGGAAAGCTTTCGATTACAGATTTGAAAGAAAAAATCGACGGCGCAGAAATCATCACCGAGGATAATATATCACGTCTGAAAAAACATGGAAATGGAGTCATCCTATTCATGGGTGCCGGTGATATCCAGAAGTTCCAGGAAGCATATGAAAATCAATTACAAGTGTAAAGAAAAGCGAAAGCGCCTTGGTCAGCCCCGACAAGCGCTGGAGGGCCTGGCAGTGAAGTCGTACTTTGACTTCATTGGCAGGACCGAAGCGTCTCGAGGATTTAGGAGCGCAGCTAGACAAGCGTCTGGAGAGGCTGGGCGCTGGAGTTAAACAATTCTCGGAGTTAAGAATTTATACTTTCCTATACAGTAAAAAGGATGCGGCCATTTGGTCCGCATCCTTTTGTATGTTCTCTAGCTCACTTATTTAAGGTTCTCTGGGTTCAAGCCTTCAAGTTCTGGAATGACAAAGCGTCCATCTTTGCGAATCAGTACGTCATCGAAATAAATCTCGCCGCCGCCATATTCAGGGCGCTGGATATTGACCATATCCCAGTGAATATTTGAATGGTTGCCATTGAATGCATTCTCATAGCATTGTCCAGGTGTGAAATGGAAGCTTCCATCAATTTTTTCATCGAACAGGATGTCTTGCATCGGATGGAGGATATATGGATTCACGCCAATCGCAAATTCTCCGACAAAACGAGCTCCTTCATCTGTATCAAAAATCTTATTAATGCGCTCTGAATCATTTGCGGTCGCTTCAACAATTTTTCCATCCTTGAAAGTCAGCTTCACATTTTCAAAAGTGAATCCCTGGTAAGGAGATGGTGTATTGTAGGTAATCATGCCATTGACTGAATCACGAACGGGTGCCGTGTAAACTTCACCATCAGGGATATTCAGCTCACCGGCACATTTTACAGCTGGGATATCTTTTATTGAGAAGGTCAGATCAGTTCCTGGTCCGGTAATCCTTACCTTATCTGTACGGTTCATCAGATTTGCAAGGCTGTCCATTGCCTTGTCCATTTTTCCGTAATCCAGGTTGCAGACGTCGAAGTAGAAATCTTCGAAGGCTTCAGTACTCATCTTCGCAAGTTGTGCCATTGCTGAGTTAGGGTAACGCAGGACAACCCATCTCGTTTTTGGAACGCGAATGTCCCTATGTACCTTCTTGCCGACAGTATTGCCATGGATCTTCATTTTATCTGCCGGAACATCAGCGTGTTCATTGATGTTATCTCCAGAACGAAGGCCAATGTAAGCATCCATTTTACTCATCACATTTGCTTCAAATTCAGCAATCATGTCAAATTGCTCCTGCTGGGCTCCCATAAGCAATGAACGGTCCACCTGGTGGTCCTTCAATGATACGAATGGGTATCCGCCAGCTTCGTATGCCTCTTTCACTAAAGCCGTAACAAGCTCACGCTGGAGACCGAAGTTTTCAATCAGTACCTTTTCTCCTTTTTGAAGCTTGACCGAATAATTGATAAGGTTTTTTGCCAGTTTTTGAATACGTGGATCTTTCACCGATATCACTCCTATGTATTAAAATAAAGCACATAACCATATTGTAACCGAAACGACGGTGTTTGTGCTCTTTTCAATGCAGGAAACTTCCGAGAGACATCTCCGCAAAAGTAGAAGCAGTTGCAATGGCCGAAGTCGAGTGGCGGAACTTTGTGCTGGAATTTAAATTTGTAGAAAGATATTCTTATTCAGGAAGGAAAAGGGTATGCTTATATTGAAATACATATTAGACAAGGTGGTTTACGTCGCTTGCTGCGGGGTAAAATGTACATATGCTAACGGAGGTGTTCAACAGTGGAAATTATTTTGTACTTAAGTGTTGCTGTAATAGCAATTGCATTCTTGGTTTTGGTAGTTTCGTTATCCAAAACACTAAAATCTCTACAAACAACTCTAGACAGTGTATCAGGCACACTTGATGGCCTGGAGAAGCAGTTGGATGGAGTGACGCGTGAAACAACGGAGCTTCTGCACAAAACTAATAATTTGGCCGACGATATTTCCAGAAAATCTGAGAGCTTGAACGGTGTCGTTAATGCTGTGAAGGATGTAGGGAATTCTGTTCAGAGATTCAATCAATCTATTCATAATGTCCAAACAATGGTGGACCTTCAGATTGATAAAAATAAGGACAAGATTTCTCAGGTTGTTCAATGGAGTAACGTATTCCTTGAGTTGAGGGATAAGTGGCAATCAAAAAAAACAGCCAAGATTGACCATCAGCTAGAAGGCGAAGAGATGGTAACTAGGCAGCGTGAACGTGTTCGGTATTAATGAAAGGTGGAGATAGAATAATGAACAGAGAACAAAGCCAATATGATGTAAACGAACAGATGAGAGAGGACAACAATAATAATTCCAGGGATTTTGTTGCTGGAGCTATTGTTGGCGGGCTAGCCGGGGCTCTTGCGCACTGTTGCTTGCTCCTAAATCAGGTAAAGAATTAAGAGGAACGCTTAATGAGCAAACTTCTTCGCTTAAGACCAAGAGTGCAGATCTTGCCTCTGTGGCGAAGGAGAAAGCAAGCGGCCTGAAAGACACTGTTTCACAGCAGTCTTCTATGATTGCCAATAAAGTGAAGGACATGAAGAACAAGAGCGGAAATACTTCAGAGAACACGGAAGTTAACGAAGGCGAACTTCAAGAAGTACCAACTTCCATGGCAGAGACAAGCTCAATGGAAAACACACATACTGCTACTGGTGAAGAAATCCAAAGGAAGCTTGAAGAAACGCAAAAAGCTTTCGATGATACTGAAAACAAGCTGAATCAGTAAGTTTGTCAATGAAACGGTGAAGTGGTAAGATAACTTCACCGTTTATTTTTTATAAAAAAAGCCAGGGTTAAGAGGCTTATAAAAGGAGAGAGTAGGATGAAAAAGATTGATTCAGTCGAACAATTTGACAATCTTGTCGATTCCGGTGAAACATTCTTCATGCTGAAGCACAGCACGACTTGCCCAATCAGTGCGGCCGGATATGATGAATTCGCGAAGTTCGAAAACAATGGGAACGATAATTTATATTATCTGACAGTCCAGGATTCGCGTGATCTATCCAACCATATTGCCGAGAAGTTCCATGTTAAACATGAATCGCCGCAGGCTATTTTATTTGTGAATTCAGATGTTGCATGGCATGCTTCTCATTTTAAAATCACCGCAAAATCATTGGCGGGTGCTAAAGAAGAAAATGTAAAGTAAAAAAACATCCAAACAGGATGTTTTTTACTTTAGACTTATTGGGCTTTCAAAGATAATATTAAGCTCATCACCGGGTGCAAGGCGATCGTCAAACGCTGCTTTTTCTCCGTTCCTCAATAGGGTGAATCCGCGGCTGTCTTTAGGGATATCAACCTGTGCAAAGTTGAATAAGTCCTGTAAGATAAAAGGCTGGACATTCTTTTGTTTAGTGGTTAGATGATCGCCGCTATGTATGCGTTCGTCCAACCCTAGCTTAATGCCCTCTCGTATGAATTCAACCAATTCCTGTTCCAGCTGGAGTTGCTGGCCGTTGAAGAAGATCGGCATTGATTCAGTAACTGGTATCTCCAGTATTTCCGCCAGCCTTCTAAGTGTAGGTTCCGCTCCTTTTTCAAAGCGGATGTCATCTAGATGGTCAACATTATTATGCAATTTTGCTGCTAAGCCGTTTACATAAATCTTCCAGGTGAACTCAGTGATCTTGTGTTCAACAAGGTCAATCTTTATAAAAAATGGGCGAGTGTCATTAAGCAGTTCTGCGAGTTTAAGCTCCTTTAGGACTCCTTCGACAGTGTCGGCCATGTCAAAAACGATCTCGTCCCTGTCCGCAACAGGCTGAGACATCGAAGCAGGAAAGCTATTGCAGGTCAAACCTGAGCTAACTTCAAATCTTTGACCATTGATAATGACAGTCTTGGGAGGAAGCTCACCGATCAAGTCACCAAGTGTAAGCTCTGGTCTGGCCCCATCCTCTCCCTTTTGGACAGTTAATTTATCTCCTCCATTTACCTGATCATCGAATGAACAAGGTAAATCATTTTTCAATAATACGGGTTGTTGGCCATGCTTGCCTGGTATGGTCACATTTTTGCCGTTCAGGCTGACAATCATGGCAAGCCCCGGTCTGCCGTAAAGCTTGTTCATTTTAATCCCGGCAGCCAGCAGACAGTCTCCAACGGTCAATTTGCTGACCTCGAACAGTCTTACCGGCTGGCCGTTCACATGAACTGTATGATATTGAACAGGAGATTGCTTTGCTGCAATGGCAATTCCGATTGGCGTCACAAGTTCAGGACCTTTGGTTATATGTGGCGCGAATGATACAGAGTTAATGGCATCTAGCCACGGATGGCGACCCTGTTTTCAGGCAGGTTCAACTTTGTGGCAAGCTTCTGGCAGATCAGGTGTAAGGCTTCCGCCTCCAACAAGCATCACTGCTTTAGGCGATTTATTGCCGTTTAACCTCAGGATTTCTTCTCCGATTGTTTCTGCCAAACGGTCAATTGCAGGGGCGATACGTTCAACAGCTTCATCCTTGCTTATCACTGTTTCAAAGCCAAGTATGTCTGTAATTGAGATTGATTGATTTTCAAGCAGATCCCGCTTTGCTTTTTCAGCAAGAGGGAAGTCTAGTAAAAACTCATCACTAACCGCTTCAGTGATTTCATCTCCCGCTACTGGGACCATTCCATAGGCAATTACTGTCCCTGAGTCGGTGAGCGCGATATCGGATGTTCCTGCTCCTATATCAACAAGAGCGACATTCAATCTTCTCATTGAGGCAGGGATCAGTACATTGATCGCAGCGATTGGTTCAAGAGTAAGAGCGTCCATTTCAAGACCAGCACGGTCTAAAGCAGATAATAGTGATTCAACGACAACTTTTGGCAGGAAAGTCGCGATGATTTCCACGGATGCTTCATTACCTCGCTGGTCAATCAGGCTTCCGATTTCTTCTCCATCAAGCTGGTAATAAAGTACAGAGTATCCGACACAATAATAGTGATGTTCATTGTTTTTTTCACCAGCAACAGCAGCTTGTGCCAGCTGGACTGCACTTAATTCAAGGTGGAGGATATCCTGCTTTGAAAACATCGGGTTGCCTGAAATATCGACTACAGCTTTTGATTGTTCAGTTTTCAGAGCACGGCCAGCTGCAGCAACACAAACCTTTGTTAATGGCCCATGGGTAACTTCCAGTGCCTCTTTAATTTCAGTGATGATTTCGGATACTGACAAAACATCATGGATTTGGCCATCCAGCATCGATCTTTCCTTGTGTTCACGGACAATGATGTCGACGGCTTCATAATATCCATCAGATTCTTCCAGGATGATTCCCACTACAGACCTGGTTCCAATATCTAGCGCAAACAGTTTATTATTCACATGCAATTCATGCACCCTCTAACTTAAGTTCTCATACGATGCTTTATCACTTAAAAGCGTTTAATTATTAAAGAATTTTTGCGTGACAATCAATATTTTTTCAGATATAATTACCTTTATCATATTATACAGCTTGATTCATAGCACATTAGCTGCATTTTATTACATCTGGCTTCTATTCTATTATCGGCTTTGAAGTGACATTGCTTTAGGTTCGGAGCCGCAGAAAGCTGATTTTATAAAAATTGCACCATCAGAAGTGTAGGTGCAGCAAAAAAGATCAGATTATACGCATTTCCAGATGCAGTTAAAGTAATGGTTGTCTCTTTGTTTGAAAAAGTCTTAGGGTTAGGACTAAAATGAATTTCGAAAGGACGGGACAGAAAATGAGTAAAAATCTTGACCAGCTTAGAAATCGTGTAGATGAATTGAATTTAGAGCTTTTATCATTAATTAATGAAAGAGCCCTGCTCGTCCAAGAAATTGGCCGTGCAAAAGAAACTCAGGGTGTCTACCGTTATGACCCTGTGCGTGAGAGAGAAATGCTTGATTTGATCAAGGAAAAAAATAACGGTCCTTTTGAGAATTCAACAATAGAACATATTTTCAAGGAAGTATTTAAGGCTGGCCTTGAACTTCAATCAGATGACCACCGTAAAGCTCTTCTTGTTTCCAGGAAGAAAAAGCCTGAGGATACCATCATTGACATTAAGGGCTTAAAAATCGGCGATGGCACACCGGATTTTGTTTTCGGTCCTTGCTCAGTTGAATCATATGAACAAGTGGCGACTGTGGCTGAAGCAGTTAAAGCGAAGGGCTTCAAGCTGCTGCGCGGCGGAGCTTTCAAACCCCGGACTTCACCTTATGACTTCCAGGGTCTAGGGATAGAAGGACTTAAGATTTTAAAGAGAGTCGCAGATGAATATGATCTCGCTGTCATTAGTGAAATTGTCACACCTGCCGATATCGAAATAGCTGTTGACTACCTTGATGTGATCCAAATCGGCGCCCGCAACATGCAAAACTTCGAGCTTCTAAAAGCTGCAGGAGCCGTTAACAAACCTATTTTACTAAAACGTGGACTTGCCGCCACAATCGAAGAGTTCATCAATGCGGCTGAATATATCATGTCACAGGGCAATGGCCAGATCATTCTCTGTGAGCGTGGAATACGGACTTACGAAAGGGCAACAAGGAACACACTTGATATCTCTGCAGTGCCAATTCTGAAAAAAGAAACACATCTTCCAGTCATGGTTGATGTTACCCACTCTACTGGCAGAAGGGATCTGCTGCTGCCTGCAGCCAAAGCTGCACTTGCAATTGGGGCAGATGGAGTAATGGCAGAGGTTCATCCAGATCCAGCAGTAGCTTTATCCGACAATGCCCAGCAGATGGACCTTAAGCAGTTTGATGAGTTTTTAGAAGGATTAAAAAACACTCCATTTGTGAGAGTATAAAGTTCTGAAACCTTCCTTTTACCAGGAAGGTTTTTTTATTTAATAGGAAATTGGAAATTATAAAAT
>NZ_BAUW01000087.1 GCF_000517385.1 Mesobacillus boroniphilus JCM 21738
GGTGCAATTCCCTATAAGTTATAGGAAGTTTTTGAGGAAATATGGCTTGGGAGATGTTTTTGGAGAAGAAATATTCGGTCTAGGAACAGAGGAAACAGGAATTCCTAATATGGTTTGGATTACAAAAGAATTAAGGAAAGAAGGAAATTTGCCCAATAATTTAATTTGTATTTATTTTGCTGATGATGGTGAGTATCTCTGTTTGGATTGCACACAACTCCAAAGTAATAATGATGACAATGCTCCAGTTGTTTCATTCATCAACGGACTACCGTTAAAGGAACAACGTTTCGACAAAATTGCTAAGAATTCTTTTGAGAAAAAAACTGTTGATGATGATTGTGTTTAGTTTTGTTTTTGTTATGGCTGCTTGTAAATCACAAGAAACAATCAAAGAAGAAAAATGGGAAGATAATAGCCCGACTTTTACTAATATCCAGTGATGGAATGCCTGAATTTTATTTGCAAGATCAGCAAACAGCCGCTCGACATATAAGTGATTAGGGGATAAAACTTGAGGAAATCTACTGTTTTTTCTATTTATTTATCTCTGTACTTACTGGATGTACAGCTGACATAAAGTTATTTTTGTATGAAGAAACACCAGATTATCACATGGAAACGAATGAATCGCCACCAATAAAATAACGGAAAATCGAAGGAAAGGACAAGGATGAGTCTGCTCTTATGAGCAATTCCATTAAAATCCTTATTCGTGAACTAGCTACTAAGGACACTATGCGACGATCAGGCACAATTTACTGATGAAATTGAACAGATTATCGAAGAATCTTCGGCTACTTGTAAGGTGAATGGCATAATTATTACCCAAACTATCAATACTCCGGTAAAAATACCCACTTCTCTAGTGAAACAAAATTCAACTTCCAAATATGGATAAAGAAAAAATATAAACTAATAATCTAAAGAACATCTCCAAAGTGGACATTGCCTTCTTTGGAGATGTTCTTAATCTTTTAGTATATTGGATAAGGTAGGTCCTCTCGATAAAGTGTTCCCTTATAAAGGTACTTACCTTCATATTTAGTATTGTAAGGAAGATAACCTCGATAAATAGTACCATAATAATTTTCTGAATGCCATACATAATCAGTCTGATAAAGTTTATATGTCATGCCATTTTTGGTGGCCGGCGCTGTAGCAGCCTCTACACTTACTAATAAGAAACTAGCCAAAAACAAAAAGGACATTAATGAACTAACGAATATTTTCTTAGACTTTTTCATACGTCACCAATCTTTCTACAAAATTTTATTTAAGCTCAAATTGTTATGATTACTAAATTAGTAATAAAGAGAAAGCCGCTTAATCTCGTTATACATCTTCAACAGCAGAGAAAAAGAAAAGGTCTAAGGTTTAAACATCTCAAAAGTGATGGTGGTTAATCCTTGAAATGTGTTTATTAGATTACTGGATAAGGTGATCCTTCTCGGTAGAGGGAACCCTTATAATAGTAAAATGGTTCAGCTTTTTGACCATACCCTTTCTTATTTTTGTGAGTTTTTCCACTGTGCAGGCTGCCACCCGTAAGGGACACGATTCTTTCGAAGAAACTAGATCCTTAAAAAAATTTAACTTTGTTTCAAAAACTAGTGAACTACCAATTTTAAGTAAATTTTCATGCGTTCACCTCTCTTTTAATACACTAAGTTTGTCTTTCATAGTTAAATTTACAATAAATTCAAAAAAAAATTACAATTATATTTTGTAAATTATTACTAAAAAAAAGTATATTAGTAGAAAATATACATCTCATTTTGTAGAAAAAAGGGGTTTGGTAGAGTCTCATTCCGAACCCCTTTTTGGCGTTTGTAGCTTTTTCCACTTAGAATAGGCGACTCCACGCCTTCATTCTAGGTCTTTAATGGAGTTTGCCATGTCCAGCTGGCTATATTCTTAAGGTTTTGGGCAGTGTACGTGTGCATTGCCTGCATCGACAATTTTTAAGCCTGCTAAGGGTTGGTCAATGCATGCAATACTTCCCTTTTGCATTTGCGAATACGCGCTCAATGGTTTCTATACGTTTCGCAAAAATCCCTTTTGTGTCTTTTTGATGCCTTAGGTGGTCCGCTTCTTCCACATCTCCCTGCCAGATGTGATGATTCATCACCTTTTTGTGGTCCTTGCTTTGTGTGCGATGGGCAAAAAACGAAGAGGAGGCGCACAGATCCTTCGTTTTTTGCATTCCGGGTAGCCTTCCTTATTCGTGGTCCAATACTTCAGGATTTGTGCCGCTGGGCAGATGTAACAGTCATAGGTTTCGTCATAAACATAGTTATGCTTTCGGAGGGAACCCTCCTTTGTCCGTGGTTGGGTATAAGACAAAGCCGGTGTGATTTAGCTTTCAAACAGAAACTTCGCGATGTCTAGTGTTTAATAAGCTGCATCTGCGGTTTGGTTTTTCCGACCTTCTCTATCACTTGGCTAACCACCAGGTCGAGAATAAGGCTGTCATGGATATTGTCGGGTATCACAATCGTCCCATGGATAAGGCCGTTTCGGTCAGAAGCCACAAGGTATGTTTGGCCCGTTCATCCTTTAAGAGTGGCACTCTCTGGAATCGTTCGTGCTCTCCTTGGTTTCTTGATTTCTTCGTTTCCTCCTTATCGAACTTGGCGGGCGGAAAAGGAGGAGCTTTTCCCGTGCTCTTCACAGTCTTGGTGGATTTCCTCCTGAAGGTGTAAAGACTGCTGCGGGAGCAGAGGCTCACCGCCCGCCCTGTGAAAAGCGAAGCGCCTGAAACTGAAATCAACAGTCCATTCTAAGGCCAAAATAAAGACTGTAGGCAAGCCGGATTTTCATCGAGTTTGTCTACAGACTGAAATATATTAAAAAATATCTTTACTTTTGCATAGAAGAAGGAAAGGGAAAAATATAAAAAGTACCTTAAAAGTGATGGTTAATCTTCACTTAGAGATACTTTTTTATTTATCCGTATGCTGTATATGGCAAGTCTTTATCGTAAAGGAGCTCCTGAGAAGATGCAAACGTAATTTTGTAACGTCTATTTATTACACCCTGTGCTCGTCTAGGTAACATATATAAAGTGTTGTAATCGGCCTCTTTTCCAACAGATAGTTGCCTGGGTACAACGGCTGAATCCACTCTGTTCTGCAGGTGAAGAATACTTAAAAATATTAGAAAATCCCTCAATGAAACCGTCAAAAAACATAAAAGTACCGTTAAATTTAATATATAGTCAAAAAAATGTAAAAAATTTTAAGAAATGTAAAAACAATGAAATATATGTTATAATTAAGCAATCATATATTATTTCTATACGGGGGATAAACATGATTTTATCTGTTGAAGAAATACAAAAATCATATGGAAAAGAAAAAGTGTTACATGGAGTGAGCATCCGGATTCATCAGCCTGAAATCGTTGCTTTGGTTGGACCGAATGGATCGGGAAAGTCTACCCTTCTTGGAATCGTCACCAACTTGATCAGCCCGGACCATGGCAAGGTGAAAATTTTAAATCGTACCAATAAAGATCCGGAAATTTTCCGCTATGTTTCTTTTATGCAGGATAACTCTGTCCTCTATGATTATTTGACAGGCTATGACCATCTTCAATTTATCGGGGATGTCCAGGGCATTTCGAAAGGACAAATCCTATCTGCAGCTGAACGGGTTGGAATGGAAAGCTATTTGCATAAAAAAGTTGGCAAGTATTCTTTAGGGATGAAGCAGCATCTTTTACTTACCATGCAATTGTGAACGAGCCAAAGCTTCTGATTCTGGACGAGCCTCTAAACGGCCTTGATCCAACAAGTGCCATCCGGGTAAGGAAGTTGCTACTGGAGTTGAATAAGGAAGGTACAGCCATTATTCTTTCCTCCCATAATCTGTCCGAGATTGATAGAGTGACATCCCATATTCTCTTTTTAAAAAATGGCCAGCTCATTGAGGAAGATTTATCTCTCCATGAAAAAGTTGCCTATGAGCTTACAGTCCAGCAACCAGAAAAAGTAATCGGGGTATTGAGTGCCGCAGGTATAGAAGTTGAACATGGAAAAGAAAATAAACTGATTGTAAGTTTGGGAGATGCTTCTTTAAGTCAGTTGTTCAAACAGTTAAGCACCCATGGGGTGCAGGTATTGAACATCGAGAAAAAAGTCATCGGTTCCGAGGAACGGTATCAGATGATTTTTGGAAAAAAGGAAGAAATCTTATGAATCTTTTAACCTTTGAACTGAAGAAAATTTGGAGACAAAAAAAGATATGGTGGCTTTTCCTGATTATTCTTATCAGCGCAGCATACCTTTTTCATTACAATGCTTCCCGGCAGAATGAATGGGTTATCAAGTTAACGGAAGAAATTGTAGAATACGGAAATGCGGCTGAACAGATCCAGACAGACCTAGAAGGAAAACGGAAAGAAGATCTCCTTGATGAACCTGGATTACTGCAGCATGAATATATCGTGGAAGCAAGGTACGCCTTGTATAATTGGCAAATCGCTGTTGAGCGCAAAAAGTGGGACGAGATTCCTAAACTGCAAGGAGAATTCCTTGACAGTTTGGGCCGATTTGAAACGGCTGGAGGAGTATTTCCTCCTTTGCAAGGCATGGAAAAAGTAATAGCTGTGAAGAAAAATGACTATATGCGCGACAACAACCTTCCATATGAAAATGAAGAACATCCGACTTCTGCCCACCTGATATTAAAGCAGTTAAGCAGCCTGTTTATCGGACTTGCCGGGCTTGTGATCCTGCTATTTTTCTTTGGGACCACGTTGACACAGGAGAAGGACCAAAAGACAATCTTAATGTTAAGAACACAACCGATTACACAGAGGGATCTGCTAACTTCGAAGTATGTAAGTATCTTGCTGGTGTCACTGGTGTATATTTTATTCGTCATCTGTCTTGGTTTGTTAATTCCAATGGCATTTGGAGAACAGCCGTTGCGATTGGAATATCCGCAAGTTGTCTTTAATGGAGCAGAAGTCGAAATTGTTTCAACCGTCATATATATATTAAAAAGTATTGCTTTATTCATAGGTGCGTTGATATTTTCATTCAGTTTGGCCTTATTCATTGGCACCCGAATGCAAAACACCTTTAATGCCCTGGTCATTACGTTTTCAATTTTATTTGCTGGGTATTTGTTGACGAGCATGGCAGGAGTTCTAGAGACTCCGCTCAATCCTTTTTACTTGCTTCATTTAGAGCCGTTATTGAATGCGGTGCCTGATTCTAAAGACGGTCTATATGTCATTAGCGCATTTGTTTGGAGTTTGTTTTTGATTTTCCTGTCCGTCTATCTGCCTGAACGAGAATATAGCCTTTTAGATTCCAGGTTAATCAAGAATCCCTTTCGAAAGGGAGCGACAAGTGCTAGAAGGAACTCTTTATGGAAGATCGTCGTTTTTGAATGGAGGAAATTGATAAGGAAAGGGAATTATCGGTTTGTTTTAGCGATTTCGATTATTTTTATCGCTTGTAGCTATGCTTTTATTTCTCAAGAAGCAAAAGAAAAGGAGCAGGAATTCGTAGCTAATTTGGAGAGGGACAGAATCGGCATTTTTGAAGTTGATATTCCGTTCAATGAACAATTCTTAAATGATTTAAAGAATGACCTGCAGACAGCCTTAAAGGAGGAAGAGGATACCTCTTATTTAATGGAGCAACTAAACGAACAAGAAATTGCCTTAAACGCTCATAGAGAATTAGCGGACCTTATCAGTCTGGCAATAGCTGACTATAAGAAAGGGAATTATATTCATTTAATTGAATATCAATTGTTTTATAATCGTTTAATAAACGGGGAATTTAATTCATCCTACAGTGTCGTTGATGATATTGGACAATTTACAATGGATGCCAGCATCGCAGAAAAGCAGTGGCTTTTAAAGCATACGATACGTCCTCTTTCATCCGGGGGACTTCTCTTAAATATCCATACTAATACGAAAAAACTGTCAAGGGAATGGATAGTAAACAATGAAAGAATAGATGATAATGGGCTATTTTCTCTTTATTTATTCTTCCAGCAAAACGCCCATTTCCTGCCGCTAGTTTTCCTGTTGTTTTTAGTGGGTGGAGGGCTGGCTTATGAGAGGGGGAAACGCCCGACAATCTCCTTTTTGCGGACACAGCCAGTTTCAGAACAATCGATTTTTTATGGGAAAATCCTTCATTCAGCTATTGTATCAATTATCACATGCTTAATTTTATTCGGAACTGTCATCCTAATTGGGACAGTGTTTGACCGGTTTGGTGATTGGAATTACCCTATCCTTCATTATGATGGATTGAGTGAGTCTAGTACAGCCGACTATAAAGGCATGAAATCCATTTATTATGGATTTCAATTCATTCCCTTAGGATTGTACCTCATGCAAATTATATCTTTATTCTTGGTGGTATTGCTCTTTATTCTTATACTAAGCCAATTCTTATCTATCTTTATCAAAAGTCAATTCGTTGTTTTTGTGTCTACAGTATTCATCGTGATCGGGGGATTTATGGCAAGTAAACATTACCTTGCCGCTGCTGCACATCTATCACCTTTCACGTACTTGGACATAAATAGGATTGTCAATGGAGAAGCTTCCACTTTGCTCGACAACCCTGCATTGAATGTTTATACTGGCCTTTTTGTTTTAGTTGTATCGATTTTATTTCTTGTAATCATTGCAACACTTTTATTAAAACGTAGGATTTAACTATACCAAGAGATTTTAAAGAGAAAGAAAACAATTATATTACTTTTTGTTTCTCTTTTTGCAAACCTATCGGGTTTAGCGGGTTATTGAGTAAATAAACGACCTTTGTGGTCGATGGATCTACACTTTTTTGTGTATTGTATCTATCGCCCGAAGGTCATTTTTTATTGTCTTTTTATAAGTTGTTGGAAATCAATGATACGAAGTAGTGTAACTGTCTTTCTTACTTTATGTCTGTCTTTATTGATAATTTTAATTTTGTCAGTAGGTAACTTGTTTCGTTTATAATACTTTCTATCTTGAACTAAAGGGTGCTTATGTTGAAGAAGGACAAGCCTGTATCATTCTATGATACAGGCTTGTTATTTCTTTATTTTGGAATTTGCTGATTACCTAAACAAAGCAAAACATAGATCTCATTGTTGTCGTAAGAACAAAAGCCTTTTCCCGTCGTTAACCTGTGGACCTGATACAGAAATCATTTTTCCTAATGTGTATTTTTTAATAACCTGTTTGATTTGGAGATTGAGTTTAATTGCCAGCTCTAATGTTGTTATAAACTTCTCATGAAAGTCCATGAAGTTTTGAAATGGTATGGCATTAGTGCCTTCATAATCAAAATCACCAAATCGACCACTTTTTATCCAATGCTGAATATCAGATTTTTTAATTCCCAAGAGGAACGATACGTCTCTAAATGAAATATCTTCAGACTCTTGGCTGCTTCTAAATATCTCTTTTCTAATTTGGAAGTAAACGTCCCTTTTATCTAATACCAGATCCGAAAATTCATTTGAATTATATGCAAACTTTATTGAACCCTTTAAAATGTTTCTGATTAGCAAATGCGCCTTATCTGGGCCAATCCATTTAACTGCTTCATTGAGTGAAGTAGGGTTGTCGATATCTTTAATGGCTCCCTGTTTAACTTTTTTTTCAACCAAACTTATAGAAGATTTAGGGATAACCCAGTTAAATGCACTACCAGATTTAAACCAAAAAGCTCCTTCAATAAGCCCATCTTTTAAAATAGCAAAAGTAGCTTTTGCGCTTGTTCCCCATATTTCTCTCAATTCTTCTTTGGTATAACTATTTTCAAATTTGTTCACAAAGGATTCTAATTCTTCTTTATTAATAACTGTAATATTGGAATTCAAAATGCTTATTTTATTGGATTTAATTAAACTTGAATTAATAATGCTTCCGTTAAATTTTGGATATATAAATCTTAACTCATCAGATCTAATGTATTGTTTGTCGGGTAAACGCCCTTTTTCACATGCTACATAATTTGTAAATGAATTAGAAATTTCCCACAATGGTGTGTTAATAACTTTTGGAATTCCGTACTTTATAAAACTCTGAAGTGGCTCATCATTATGTTTTTCTGCTTTTTTTATAAATTCCTTAAATCCACCTGGCCAATTAGTAATTATGTCAAAGACATAACTATATAAACATGCTGCTTGTTCTACAGTCCGATAATTCTTCAAATGGTTTCTCTCAAGGATTTTTCCCGTGAAATTCATATTGTATTTTGGGATAGAAAATTCTTCAGCAGGAAGCATTTTCACCGCCCATAAGGCTATAAAGTCTAAAGCTTTTAAAAAGGCAGCAGAATCCTCCAGCCAAGCATTAAGTAATAAAAAAGTATTCTTTTCGAGGATTAGATTTAATATCTTCTGAAATTCGATGAATTTATTGGGAAAATTCAGTTTAATAGGTGAATCTGAGAGTTTTTTGTTACAATTTGAACACTCATCAAGTATAATGGACTTTGTATTCGGAATATTACGACAATTAATACAAATATCCCATAATAATGTACCGTGTTCTAAACACATAATTGAATGGCAATTTATCCATGTCTTTCTTTGATATCCCCCTTCTTTTAGGCATACAGGACAAAACCTGGTTTTCTTATATAAAAACCAAATGTTTTTAGACTCTTTGCGCACTTCTAAATGATTCCTCTCAAAATGATTATAAACAGTTAACATCTCTGCTTCTTCATATGTTATCCCAAGAAATTCAGCTAGAGATTTAAGTTCATCTCCCTTTAACCAATTAACTCTTTCCGGTGCCAGTTTAATCGATAATTTCTTATCAATTAATTCAAATATCCAATCAAGATTAGTCATCTCATGTTCTCTTGCTATCCTGTATATATAACTTAATAGTGTTTCTTGTGAATAAGGTTTTAGATAAAAAAGCAACATATAAACACCTCTTCTTTTATCCTATATTTTCCTTATCTTCTAAAATTATGTAGAAGGAAGTGAGGTTTAATGAAACCTTCAAGAAAGATTAAAGCCAGTAGCAAGCTCAGCATTAGAGGAAAGCATAACAGTACTAAAATGCACAGGATGATTCCTTGGGAAAGTACATTGGAAAGAGATTTTATTAAACGTCTTGATTTTGATCCAACAGTTACATCGTTCAAATTCCAACCCCTAAAAATTAATTATGTCTATCAGGGAAAAAAACGAAGGTATTATCCCGACTTCCTCGTTGTGAAAAATGATATGAAGGAGTATATCTACGAGGTTAAGGCATTAGAAAAGACTGAGGATGAAGTAAATAAAGTTAAGTTTCAAGTCGGAATGAAATTCTGTAGCGGGAGAAATATGAAATATGTAGTGGTATCAGAGGCGGATATTCGTGAAGGTTTTTTAATTGAAAACCTCGATGAATTGTCCGAAGTTAGGCTAGAATCGACCAGCAGAAAAGTTATGTATGAAATCCTTAGGACAATAGAGAGCATGGGTGGGAGAATTAGTAAAGCTTATCTAAAAGAGTGTCTCAAACATATAAATGAAGCAGAAGTTGAGAGTAATTTATATCACTTGATATATACTCATCAATTGTCAATGGATCTAATTTCAGCCCCAATTAGCGATGAGTCCATAATTGAAAGGATGTGTAATTAATGGCAGGCTATTATTTTTCTCCAGGCTCTAGGTTTTTGATTAAAGACAATGAGTATTTAGTAAGAAAAGAGCTAGAAAGAGATTATGAATTAGAGAATTTAAATTATCAGCAGATCGAGTTATGGACAAAAGATGAGCTGCTAAGATTATGGTGGGAAGGAAATTTAGTGTTCAGAATCAAAGAGGAAGACAAGCAATATATACGTGCGCAAAATTTTGATGATTTAGATGAAAAGTCAAAAAATGAAGCCATCAGGCGGTATAAGGCTTTAGAGCCAGTAATAAAAGGAGATGTTTTGTCTTCGGAAATTAAGGAGTATCTTAATTCCCTGAATGGAGAAGTGAAAAAGTCTGCTTTTTATGAGTGGAAGAAAAGGTGGGAAAGTACAGAAGACATTAGAGCACTTGTATCATTTAGGTCAGGCCCCAAGGTCCTAGGATTCCTGAAGACACCCGACAAATCATGGATGGTGCAATAAATCATTATTTAGAGAATTATGTATATGAAGGATTACATTATACTATGGAAGATATCCATTCAGAATTATGTTTAAGGATAGATGAGGAAAATGTAAATAGAGATGAATCGGAAAAATTAAAATACGTTTCACAGTCTAAAGTGAGAAGAAGGTTTATGGAGTTAGTTGATATTTATAAAGTAGATTTACCAAAAAAAGGTACAGTTTTAGCTAAATTAAAAAGAGATGGAGTTAAAGAAGAGGTGATTGCAACAAGGCCTCTTCAAAGAGTAGAAATTGACTGGACGCCAGTTGATCTAATGCTGATTGACCCCTCGGATCTTAAAGCGAAAAGGCCGAATCTAATATATGCAGTTGATAAGTGTACAGGTATGCCAATGGGCTTTTTTGTTACTTTTAAACCAGTTGATAGCATGGCGTTAAAACAATGTTTAATTCATTTAATAATGCCAAAAACCTATTTAAAAGTATTATATCCTTTAGTTGAAAACGAGTGGGTAGCTCACGGGATTCCCCACACTATTGTGGTTGATAATGCGAGTGTAAATGATTCATATGAATTCGAAGAGGCATGTCTGCAGTTAGGTGTGAAGGAGGTTCAATTTTGCAAAATCGATGCAGGTCATCAAAAGGGAACGATTGAGAGAGCCTTTAGAAGGTTAAACACCATGTTTATCCATAATCAAAAAGGTACTACTTTTTCAAACTTTATTGAAAAAGGCAGATATGATTCTCAGAAAAATGCTTGCATTACTATTCAGGGTTTTATCTATATGGCACATCTTGGCATGGTTGACATTGTAGCAAATACTTTCGATAAAAGACGAGGGAATTCTCCTCACCACCTTTGGGTTCAGGGAATTGAAGATAATAAACGTCTTATGCTTCAGATTCCACGAAGTATTGAATCATTAAAAATCATCTTAATGGGCGGGTCAAAATTAAGGACTATACAGCAGCAAGGAGTAGTAATTCAAAATGAATATTATTATAGTCAAGAGTTAATGGAGCTAAAGAACCTTTTGGAAAAATTCAAACGAGTGGATGAAGAAGTACGTGTTCGATTCGATTTAAGCGATATGAGAAAGGTATTTGTGTACGATCCAATAAATAACAGATATATAACTGCAGAATTCACTGGACTAAAGAGAAAAAAAGTAAACTTAGAATTACCTGTTCCACTAATGGCCTTGGAATTGGATTCTAAAAAAAGAACGGAGACAAAAAAGACTTTCAGTCCAAGTGACAGAGCAAAAGCAAAACGCAAAATGGAGTTAATACGAGAACAAGATGAAAAACAAATTAAAAAGTGGAAAAGAAATAAGGATAAGATTGCATCGGATTATCAAAACTCTGATTTCATCACTGATACCGTACTTAAGCCTGTACAGGTAGAAACGAAAAGCAATGCTATTATTACTACTGAGACTAAAATTGATGTTCCGTCAATCAATGATGAAATAAGAATTATTGATGAAGAGCCGGTAGTAAAACAAAAGGGTGAAAAGAAGTCTGAGTCTCAAAATGATAAAAATGAAAATTGGTATATCGAATACGAGGACACAGATATTGAAGATCTTCCAAGTTGGGACGTAAATATGAAGAAGGACAAAAAGGAGCTGGCGTAGTATGAATGAACAATTTCCTTTCAAGCGATTGAATGGTATTCCAGCAAGCCAGGATGATGTGAGAAGAAGAAGAGAGCATGTAAAGAAAATAGTTATTGCTCATCCCGATTATAGTAATTTACTTTCAGAGATTGAAGATATTCATTTCTATTCGCGAGGTTCAGTAAAACCTGATTCACTGTTTTTATCAGGAGTAGCTGGAGTTGGTAAATCCACGTTATTAGAGGAGTACACCAGCCGTTTTCCAAGACAAATAGTTAACAATAATACTGTCATCCCTGTGCTGTACTCAACAGTGCCAGTAGGGGCTACCCCGAAATCAGTAGCCTCAAAACTACTTTATTCTCTTGGAGATCCTGCTTATGAAAAGGGAACAGAGATTAGTCAAACAAGCAGGTTAATGAATTTTATAAAGAAGTGCAAGGTTGAATTGATTATAATAGATGAATTTCAGCATCTGTTAGATAGAGATACACAACATGTGCTGAATAAAGCATCTGAGTGGGTAAAATCGTTTTGTGATGAAGCTGGGGTACCTATCATCTTATGCGGATTTCCGGAATCGAAAAAAATATTTAAATTTAATTCTCAGCTTGATCGACGATTCCTTATGAAACTGACCATGGAAGGTTTTCATTACTATACTCGAGAAGAGCAAATAGAGTTCAGGACGTTTTTAAAAAGTATAGATGAGAGGTTGCCTTTTGTAGATAGGTCATCATTGGCATCTAAGCAATTAGCGGATAAATTATACTACGCCACAAACGGGCTGCCTTCACATCTAAATAAAATCTTGTATGAAGCAACAGGGTTAGCAGCAAAAAGCGGGAACGATTCAATTGATGAAAATCATCTTTATGATGCGTTTAATAAACTTGAAGTATCTACACGTCCGTTTGTCTCGAATCCTTTTACTATAAAGGATTTCAATATAGTTGGAGCTTTTGAAGAGGAGCTTAAAAATAATGAGGCTACTAAGAAGATTATTTAATCACCATTGCTAATGCAGTGGTGTTTTTTATTCTTTCCCATAAATCAATCATAACCATAAAGTGGTATAATTAGTAATAATTTGTCTTTTTTTGATTAAGAAACAGCTAAGGATATCTCATTATTGGTAGGAGGTTATAACGTGAATTTTTCGGTAATCGATTTAATATCAAAATTGATTAATAAGTTAAAAAGCTCAAATGAATCCGGAGAGAGGAATGGTAACAGTGCATTTTTTGAGGATTTAACACCCAAAAATAATATTGATGAAAATGGTCAATATTCAAATGCATTAACTTGGGCTTTAGAAAATATCAATATTAATAATATTGCCTTAACGGGTCCCTATGGGTCCGGAAAAAGTAGTATTTTAAAGACATTCCAAAGTAAGAATTCTAGAGATTATAAATTTTTAAATATATCTTTAGCATCCTTCAAAGAAGAGGAAGAGAAAAATGAAAATATCTTAGAAAAAGGTATATTACAACAAATGTTTTATAAGGTACCTAGTAAAACATTACCTTTTTCTAGGTTTAAAAGAATTAGGAATGAAAAAAAACTTATCGTGTATTTAAAAGTGTCTTTTTTATTAATCTTTTTATTTTTAGGATTGCATTTATTTAACCCGAGTTTTTTAGGAGAATTTTATAATAAAACAACTATTAAAAATAATATTACTAGTGGAAACAAATTTTCACTTATTGTTACAGGTTTCTTGTTGTTAATTTTCTTAGCTTATTCTATAAACCTAATCACTAACCTTTTTAACTTTCTTGGGCGGAATTTAAAATTTAGTAAATTAACATTACCAAATGCAACAATTGAAATTGATAAAGAATCCGAAAGTTCTATTTTTGATAAATACTTAGATGAAATAATATATTTTTTTGAAACAACGGAATTTCAAGTTGTAGTTTTTGAAGACTTAGATCGATTTAATAACCTTGAAATTTTTGAAAAGTTAAGAAGCCTAAACACATTAATTAATAACTCCCAGCAAATTAATAGGCGGGTAGTATTCCTATATGCGATTAAAGACGATATGTTCGGGAGCGAAGATGATATGTTTAGTAGCAGAAATAGAACCAAATTTTTTGATTTTATAATTCCGGTAATTCCAGTAATTAATTCATCTAACTCCTATCAAATTTTAAAAAATAAATTAAAAACTACACCAGGTGCGGAAGCAATTACTGAAGATTTGATAAATGATATCACCTTTTATATTGACGATATGAGGATCTTAATTAATATTTGTAATGAATACAACCTTTATAAAGAAATCCTTGGAAGTATTGATCTCATTGAAAATAATTTACTGGCAATGATTGTATATAAAAATATATATCCTAAAGATTTTTCAGAACTTCAATTTAATAAAGGGTTAGTATTTGATGTCTTTAAAAATAAAGCAGCTTTCATAGACACTCGGATAAATGAACTAGAGAGTGTGATGCTTAAGACTGAAAATGATATTAGTAAAGTTGAGAGGGAAGCATTAACTAATATTCAAGAGTTAGATCTTGTTTATGCAAAAGCATTATTCACGAATAATAAACAAATTCAGTTAGATGGCCAGCAGTATTTTGAGAGTAATTGGGAAGGTTTGCAGTTCTTTGAAAAACTCGAGGGAGTCGGATCAATTGCACATTATAATCAAACATACGGATGGAGAAATGCGACTAGGGAACAAGTTGCCTCAGTTTTCGATACAAAAGGTGATTATTTTGAAAGAAAGAGAATTATAAAGATTAAAGAAGCAAATCAAATTGATAAGCTAAAGCAAAAAATAGAATTATTAAGGAAAGAAAAGCAAGAAGTAATGGCTTGGTCACTAAAACACATAATAAGTCAAAGTGATAGCGAAGAGATTTTCAAAGGGAAAATAAGAGAAAAGAAATTATTAGTGTATTTAATTAGGAATGGCTATATTGATGAGATGTACTCCCAGTATATGAATTACTTTTATCCAGGAAGCATTACTACCGAAGATATGAAGTTTATCATGAGTGTTAAAGATCTAGAGGCTCTTCCGTTTAACTATTCATTATCCAACGTGAATAGAATTGCGGAAAAACTGCATGGATCTGATTATAAAAGGCCAGAGATTTTGAATTATGACCTAATTGAATTCCTGCTAGCAAATAAAAATCGTTACCCATTATTTTTGGATTTAGTTATTGAGCAGTTAGTCAATCAGAGTCAAGTATCTCTTTCCTTTATTGATAGTTTTAAGGACATAACAAAATTTAAAGATGATTTTATAAAAATGATTGGCAAGAGATGGACTAATTTTTGGTCTTTTATTCAATTTGACTCTAATTATTCCACAATTAAAACAGAAGATTATTTAAAAGATATTATCAGGTATGTGGATAAAGAAGATATACTGGCTATGAATATTGAAGAAGTATTAACTCATTATATATCTAATAAAAGTGATTTTTTTGCATTACTCCCTAATATAGATGAAGTGAAAGTACAACATATATTAAAAGTAAGCGTAAAATAATCCCCACCTATATTATAGATGGG
>NZ_BAUW01000086.1 GCF_000517385.1 Mesobacillus boroniphilus JCM 21738
AAAGGCATTCAATTCGCTTGATGTTTACTACCATTTCAACAACCAGTCTGGTACGGCATATTTTGATGCGATGCGTCTGGTAATCGGTACTTCCATCACGTCCAACACATATGAGGATGGAGGTAATTATATAACAGGTGTCAAAGACCAGCTCGGCAATACGGTTTCATTTGGCTATGATGCCGTCGGAAACAGGACAAGCGTGACAGATGCAAAAGGGCAAAGGACTTCCTTTGCGTATGATGGCCGCAGCCTGTTGACAAAAGTGACAGATGCGAAACTTGGCGTGACTTCCTATGGTTACGATGGCAACGGGAACCGGACAACCGTAACCGATGCCAAAGGGAACCTGACAAAGTACGACTACAACGAATTCAACCTTGTTTCAAAGTTCACGAATCCGTTAAACCAGGTGACCCAGTTTGAGTATGACAGGAACGGTAACCAGACAATGCTGGTTTACCCGAAAGGTGACGCAATCACCAGCACATTCGATGCACTGAACCGTTTGAACGGCATATTTGTAAACGGGGCAAAGAAGTGGGGCTATGGGTACGATGCGAACGGGAACATGACTTCCGTGACCGATGCATCTGGTATCAGCAAAACCTTCTCTTACGACAGCAACAACCGTTTGACTGAGGAAGCAAAGGGATCCGTTAAAATGTATTATGGCTATGATCCAAATGACAATTTGACTTCCGTCAAATTCACTGCAGGCACGACAAGTGCTTCAACCGAATTTGCCTACAATAAGCTGAACCAGCTTATCACCTTGTCCAAAAACGGTTCAAACCGGGCGAAGTTCGTATATGATGAGCGGGGTAATGTGACTTCCGTTAAACGGGCAAACAATTCCTATACATCATTCCAATATGATGACGCCAACCTGTTAAACGAACTGAAAAACTACAAGAATGACGGGACTGTATTGAACTCCTATAAATACAGCTACGACCCGAACAGTAACCAGACCAGCATCGCAACCGACAAAGGAACGATTTCGTACGAATACGATGCGCTGAACCAGCTGACGAAGGAGGCTTTAACAGACGGCACAGCGATTACGTACGAATACGATTCGGCAGGAAACCGCACAAAGAAGATTGAAACAAAAGGGACGGCAGCAACTACCACCACCTATACGTATAATGCCGGAAATGAACTGACAAACGTCAATGGCCAGGCACATACCTACGACCAGAACGGAAACCTCACAAATGATGGGGATAAAACCTACATCTATAATGAGGAAAACCAGCTGACCGAAGTCAAAGACAAGACGGGCACTTCCCTTGGGAAGTTTACTTACGACCATGAGGGCAAGCGGACCAGCATGACAACATCCGCAGGGACAACAAACTTCCATTATAATGGGGATAAAGTCATCGCTGAGACGGATGCCAATAATGCGGTTACAGCGGAGTATACATGGGATGCCCAAGATAACCCTGTTACCATGGTTAAAGGCGGCAAAACGTATTATTATCATATTAACGGACATGGTGATGTAACAGCATTAACAGATGAAAACGGGAATGTGGTAGCGGAGTATCAATATGATGCTTGGGGGAATATTCTTTCTTCATCAGGGACCATGAAAGATGTTAGCCCATACCGATATGCTGGGTATCGGTTTGATCAGGAAATTGGTTTATATTACTTGATAGCTCGTTACTATGATTCAAGTGTTGGACGTTTCTTAACTAAAGATTCTATACACGGAGTTGAAGACGATCCTGGAAGTCTTAATCAATATGTCTACTCCAAAAATAATCCCGTTAAATACATTGATCATAGCGGACATCTGCCAACACTTGTAGCATCTGCATTGGTTGGTGCGCTGATTAATGCTGTCGGTTATGTAGCAGGTCTATTGGTTAAATATGGAAAGAAAAATGCATTTAAACATTTTAGTGTCTGGGCTTTCGGAGGAGAACTTTTAAAGGGAGCAGCTGCCGGAGTCATAGGTGGAGGTATTGTTTCCAAGCTAGCTAAAGCAGGAAACCTTTCAAAAGTAGGAGAAAAGTTTTTAGCAGGACACATGGCGCCTGCAGCTTACTTAGTATCAAACTTTGGAAACTTTAGCCGAGGGTCTTTCTCAGAAAACCAAGTCCTTTCATTGTTTGGTGACAAAGTAGGATTTTTATGGTCGGCAGCAAAGCCTTATGTCCAAAAAATATATAAAAAATATAAAAGATGAATCCTTTAATTAAAGGGGGGATAAACGGTGGGAAAAGATTTTTATGCGGGTATACTCATTTTCGCTGTTGGTATATTTTCTTTGTATATGTTTTTCCATGCAACAAAGGAAAGATTCTATTACAGTAAAACATATTCGCAAGTCAAGTATATAACGCCATTACCTGGTTCTATTAATTATTGGATTATTAAAATTTTGTTTATTGTTGGAGGTCTTTTGTGTATTTCTGTAGGTTTATATGGAATTAGTAAGCCATTTCTTTGAAACTCTTGTTGGATTTTGGAAGTTTCCTTTCCATTAAATAAATGAATAAAATTTCAAGCAATCTTTAAGTAATTTAGCAGTTACCTGTCATGGGTGACTGCTTATTTTGTGTGCCAGGCATGTTCATCAACTTAGCGGTGAAAGTCCGCTATGGACATTGGGATATGCGAACCATTAGCCGAAGGCAAGGGTGTCCGTGGCGACGAGGAATCAGAAGGAAGTCTTAGTCAAACCCTCCCTAGGTATTGTGGATTTCTAGGAAGAATGAGAAAACAAACTATTCGTATAATATAAATTAACGCTTTATTAAAAACGGTTATAAAATGTCCAAACCCTTGGTATATATGGGTTTGGGCATTTTTTAATTATACCATTATTTGCGTTAAGAAGGATTAACGCATTTTTTGTGGAATTTATTTAACAACGAGAGCACATTTCTAATCTTCCCGGTTACTCTACGATCATTATGAAGCTGATTTTAACTACGAAATGTACACAGTTTATTTTATTGTAAGAAACATGCAATGTTTAAACAGAACGGCTACAAGGAAGGAACTTAATGAAAAAGAAATTGAATTTTTGGTCATTCATCTTTTCAACCATCTGGGTTTTGCTTTTTTTTATAGTTTCCTCCACAGGGCCTATTGTTTACAACATATTAGGGATACATCCATTCGTTTTGCTTTTATGTGTAACCATGCTGACTTTTGTAACAGGGCTTACAGGGATGGCAGGTATGGAAGGTTGGAAGGCTATGGCTAGGAGTTTTTCGACAATCATACTGACACTGGGTTTATCAGCACTCTTAGCTATCGTAATCTTTTTTGGTAAGCTATTAAGTTATTGAATAGCATTTATACAGGCACAGGCAATTCCCTAAGACAATATGATATACCAGCCATTTTCCTATATAAGCACCTTGGTGAAAGGTGTGCTTGTCTTACAATCTTTAAAAGTTGCCCAATAGCCATTCGATTACACTTACTTAAGTCAGTGACCATCACAAGTTGCTTCAAAACGCAAATTTTTAATTGATGTGTCCAGATACAAGTTTCCACATGTTGCAAAATGGGTATAATAACCAACATACACCTCTCACATTGGCATGTTTTGGCATACATTATTTTGGCGAACATAACTCAGGATGCTTTCATTGCAACGGAAAATTTTTTGTATAATTAACGTCAAATATAGTCAAAGTCAGATTGGGGGAGGTTTAGTGAGGAATATATCGGACATCATAGAACATTACCTTAAGCACGTTTTAGAAATGAGCGATAAGGACATCGTTGAAATCAAACGAAGTGAAATCGCCGATAAATTTCAGTGCGTGCCGTCCCAAATCAATTATGTCATCAATACAAGGTTCACGATTGAACGGGGCTATATTGTTGAGAGTAAACGGGGCGGCGGCGGCTACATCCGTATCATCAAAGTCCAGACTTATGATCATGCGCATTTGATTGATGATTTACTGTATTTGATTCAGACTCGAATTCCACAAAGCAGCGCTGAGCATGTCATCTTCCGTCTTGTTGAGGAAGAGGTAGTCACTGACCGCGAGGCAAAGATCATGCTGAGTGTGCTCGACAGGTCCGTCCTGTATATAGAACTGCCGCAGCGTGACGAGCTGCGTGCGAGAATGTTGAAGGCCATGCTGGTGGCATTGAAGTATAAATAATATCAAAGCGGATAAAGAGGTGAGGGCATGATCTGCCAAGAGTGTAAACAAAGGCCGGCAACGCTGCACTTCACGAATTATTCAAATGGCGAAAAAACGGAATTGCACTTGTGTGAAATTTGCGCACAAGAAAAAGGCGAACTGTTTATGATGAACAACGGCCCTGCTTTTTCGATCAATAGCTTACTTGCCGGATTGTTGAATATGGAAACTGCTTTTCCTGAACAGAAGAAGGAATTTGAAGCTGAGCAAGTTGCCCAGTGTCCGCAATGTTCGATGACGTTTCCGCAGTTTGTGAAAGTAGGCCGGTTTGGCTGTGCGACTTGCTATGATGCTTTTCGCGAACAGCTGACCCCGATTGTAAGGAGACTCCATAGTGGTAATTCCGTGCATAATGGAAAAATCCCTAAAAGAGTCGGCGGGAACCTTCATGTAAGGAAGACAATCGATCAGCTCAAGCAAACTTTGAAAGAGCTGATTTCTGCAGAGGAATTTGAGAAAGCTGCTGAGACAAGGGACCAAATCAGGGAACTTGAAAGGAAATTGTCAGCAGGTCAAGAGGGAGAGGAGTAGCCTTGTCATTGGAAAAGTTTATCAATCAGGCTGTCAGCTCCTGGATGAGTAATGATGGACCTGATTCAGATATCGTCCTTAGCTCTCGCATCCGCTTTGCAAGGAATCTTGATGAATATAACTTTCCGACGCTGTTCACCAATGGAGAGGCAGAAGCAGTGGCAGTTACGATCATGGAACGTGCCGATAATACTTCCATAGCTGCCTTCGGTAAGTTGGAAATGATCAAAATGGATGAAATTCCGTCTTTGCAGAAAAGGGTGTTAGTCGAGAAGCATTTGATCAGTCCGAATCTGGCTGAAAACTCCGTTCATGGTGCCGTCTTACTGTCTGAAAATGAAGAAGTGAGCATCATGATCAATGAGGAAGACCATGTCAGGATTCAATGTTTATTCCCTGGCTTTCAGCTAAGTGAAGCACTAAAGGCTGCTAATGAGATCGATGACTGGCTTGAGACTCCGTCAATTATGCGTTTGATGAAAAGTTCGGCTATTTGACCAGCTGCCCTACAAACGCAGGAACCGGTCTAAGAGCATCAGTGATGATGCATCTGCCTGGCCTTGTTTTGACACAGCAAATGAACAGGATTGTTCCGGCGATTAACCAGCTTGGTTTAGTGGTAAGAGGTATTTACGGCGAGGGCAGTGAAGCGCTCGGCAATATTTTTCAAATCTCGAATCAGATTACACTAGGGAAATCGGAAGATGACATCGTCGACGATTTAAAAAGTGTCGTAAGCCAGATTATATCTCAGGAAAGGTCAGCGCGGGAAGCATTAGCGAAGACTTCGAACATACAATTAGAAGACAGAGTGTTTCGTTCATATGGGACACTTGCCAATAGCAGGATCATCGAAACGAAGGAAGCAGCCCGCTGCCTTTCTGATTTAAGGCTTGGAATAGATATGGGCTTTATAAAAAATATATCAAAATCGATTTTGAATGAATTGATGATATTAACTCAGCCTGGGTTTTTGCAGCAATATGCGGGAGGAGCATTAAGCCCGAATGAACGGGATATCCGCAGGGCTGCTTTAATAAGAGAACGATTGAAAATGGAAACAAAAGATGAGTCAGGAGGATGATCTTATGATGTTTGGACGATTTACCGAGAGAGCACAAAAAGTATTGGCACTCGCACAAGAAGAGGCAATCCGCCTTGGACATAACAATATCGGAACAGAACATATCTTGCTTGGCCTGGTGCGTGAAGGTGAAGGAATTGCGGCAAAGGCGCTTTACGGACTTGGCCTTGGAGCGGAGAAAATCCAGAAGGAAGTCGAAAACCTGATTGGCCGCGGTCAGGAAACTTCCCAGACAATCCACTACACTCCAAGGGCTAAGAAGGTCATCGAGCTTTCGATGGATGAGGCAAGGAAGTTGGGCCATTCCTATGTAGGAACAGAACATATCCTTCTCGGATTGATCCGTGAGGGAGAGGGCGTGGCTGCAAGAGTTTTGAATAACCTCGGTGTAAGTTTGAACAAAGCGCGCCAGCAGGTTCTTCAGCTGCTTGGAAGCAATGAAACTTCAGGTCATCAGGGAAGCGGAACGGCTAATGCCAATACGCCGACACTTGATAGCCTTGCAAGAGACTTAACGGCAATCGCCAGGATGGCAACCTGGATCCGGTCATCGGCCGCAGCAAAGAAATCCAGCGTGTAATCGAAGTGTTAAGCCGCCGGACAAAGAACAACCCTGTCTTGATTGGGGAGCCTGGTGTAGGTAAAACGGCGATTGCTGAAGGATTGGCACAGCAGATTGTAAACAATGAAGTGCCTGAGATCCTCCGTGACAAGCGTGTCATGACGCTGGATATGGGTACGGTTGTTGCCGGGACTAAATATCGTGGTGAATTTGAGGACCGACTAAAGAAGGTCATGGATGAAATCCGCCAGGCCGGAAATATCATTCTTTTCATCGATGAGCTTCATACACTGATCGGTGCTGGCGGAGCAGAGGGTGCGATTGACGCGTCCAATATCCTGAAGCCTTCATTGGCTCGTGGCGAACTGCAGTGTATCGGTGCGACCACACTTGATGAGTACCGCAAATACATTGAAAAAGATGCTGCGCTAGAACGACGTTTCCAGCCAATCACGGTAGATGAACCAACTGCGGAAGAGTCAGTGCAAATCTTAAAAGGTCTTCGTGACCGCTATGAAGCTCACCATCGAGTATCGATAACGGATGAGGCAATTGAAGCGGCAGTAAAATTATCTGACCGCTATATTTCCGACCGTTTCCTACCTGATAAAGCGATTGACTTAATTGATGAGGCAGGCTCGAAGGTTCGCCTGCGCTCTTATACTACCCCGCCAAACCTTAAGGAGCTTGAGGTGAAGCTGGAGGAAGTGCGCAAGGAGAAGGATGCTTCTGTCCAAAGCCAGGAGTTTGAAAAGGCTGCTTCGTTAAGAGATACAGAGCAGCGTCTTCGTGAACAGTTAGAAAATACGAAGAAATCATGGAAAGAAAAGCAGGGCAAGGAAAACAGTGAAGTGACAGTGGAAGACATCGCGAATGTCGTGTCCAGCTGGACGAATATTCCTGTTTCCAAGCTGGCGCAAACTGAAACAGATAAACTGCTGAACCTGGAGGAAATCCTTCATTCACGTGTCATTGGCCAGGATGAAGCTGTTAAGGCAGTTTCCAAGGCAGTAAGACGTGCTCGCGCAGGATTGAAGGATCCGAAGCGTCCTATTGGTTCATTCATCTTCCTTGGACCAACAGGTGTCGGTAAAACGGAATTGGCGAGAGCACTGGCAGAATCCATGTTCGGTGATGAAGATGCGATGATTCGCATCGATATGTCTGAGTACATGGAAAAGCATTCGACATCCCGTCTTGTCGGCTCACCTCCAGGATATGTCGGATATGATGAAGGCGGCCAGCTGACTGAGAAGGTCCGCAGAAAGCCATATTCCGTCATCTTACTAGATGAAATTGAAAAAGCTCATCCAGATGTGTTCAATATTTTGCTGCAGGTACTTGAGGATGGACGTTTGACCGACTCCAAGGGCCGGACAGTCGATTTCCGCAATACAATCATGATCCTGACATCCAATGTCGGAGCTGAAGCATTGAAGCGGAATAAATATGTTGGTTTCAATATCCAGGATGGCGAACAGGATTACAAAGATATGAAAGGCAAAGTGATGGAAGAGCTGAAAAAGGCGTTCCGTCCCGAATTCCTTAACCGTATCGATGAAATCATCGTCTTCCACGCACTTGAAAAGCCACATTTGAAAGAAATCGTGACATTGATGTCCGACCAGCTAGTAAAGCGCCTGAAAGAACAGGAAATCACGCTAGAGCTCACAGATGCAGCAAAAGAGAAGATTTCCGAGGAAGGCTACGATCCGGAGTACGGAGCCCGTCCGTTGCGCAGGGCGATACAGAAGCATATCGAAGACCAGTTGTCTGAAGAATTGCTCAAAGGAACTGTCCTCACAGGGCAAAGTGTCGTCATTGATGTAGAAAATGGTGAGTTCGTCGTCAAGACTCCAGAAGGATCGGCAAAAGCTTAAAATGGCTTAACATGTTATCAAAAGGGGTATACGTATTAAATACGTGTACCCCTTTTTTCCTAGTAACTCATTCTTAAATCAATATAGGTTCATATGTTTTATTTGCACTTTTCCTCATAAGAGTCCCGGTGCCTATTTGGGTTGCACTTGCAAGAGAACAGTCTTTCTAAAAAATAGTTGGAATTGTGGCATCTGTATATGAACATAATTTAATTGAAGAAGTAAGCATGTTGATTCATGACCTCAAACAGTTCTTGTTGAAAAAAATACATAGGCACTTCAGTCGCTATCATTTCTTTTATTACTTGTTAAGCTTTATTATAAAGATAAGAATTTTTTTATTGAGAGGCTAAGAAAATGGCTAAAAGAAAAACAAAATTCATGTGCCAGGAATGCGGCTATGAATCTCCAAAATGGATGGGAAAATGTCCTGGTTGCGGACAGTGGAATAAGATGGTCGAGGAAGTGGAAAGCACTGGCTCTACTAGAAGAGGGGCTTTTGCCAATACAGGAAATACGGGTGTTGCTGCAAAAGCCACTCCAATCACCAGTATTGAAACAGTCAGCGAGCCGCGGATTACGACAGACTTGAATGAGTTGAACCGCGTACTTGGCGGCGGCGTTGTCAGGGGATCGCTTGTATTGATTGGCGGGGACCCTGGTATTGGTAAATCGACACTATTGCTTCAGGTATCTTATCAGCTGGCAAAAAAGGCTCATTCAGTCCTATATATTTCCGGTGAAGAGTCAATGAGGCAAACGAAGCTGCGAGCAGACCGCCTTGGAATCACATCGGATAACCTGCTTGTTTATTCGGAAACAAATCTTCAAGAAATTAGCCTGACAATTGAGAATACCAATCCGGATTTTGTCATAGTGGACTCAATCCAAACCATTTTCCACCCGGAAGTGACCTCTGCACCAGGGAGCGTGTCACAGGTAAGGGAATGTACAGCTGAATTAATGAGGATTGGGAAAACAAAGGGAATCGCGATTTTTATCGTTGGCCATGTCACAAAGGAAGGATCTATCGCCGGACCAAGACTGCTGGAGCATATGGTCGATACAGTTCTTTATTTTGAAGGGGAAAGGCACCATACTTACAGAATCCTCCGGGCTGTCAAAAATCGTTTCGGCTCCACGAATGAAATGGGTATTTTCGAGATGAAGGAAATGGGCCTTGAAGAAGTGGCAAATCCCTCGGAAATTTTTTTAGAGGAAAGATCACAGGGAGCTTCAGGTTCAACGGTTGTGGCTTCGATGGAAGGAACACGGCCAGTATTGGTTGAAATCCAGGCTTTGATTTCACCAACGAGCTTCGGGAATCCTAGGCGGATGGCTACCGGAATCGACCATAACCGCGTTTCACTGCTGATGGCGGTGCTGGAGAAGCGCGTCGGGTTGCTGCTTGCTAACCAGGATGCTTATTTGAAGGTCGCCGGCGGTGTGAAGCTGGATGAACCGGCAATTGATCTTGCGGTGGCTGTCAGCATTGCTTCAAGCTTCAGGGATAAACCGACCCGCGCTACTGATTGTATCATTGGCGAGGTGGGCCTGACTGGGGAAGTCAGGAGGGTCTCGAGGATTGAACAGCGCGTCCAGGAAGCGGCGAAGCTTGGATTTGAAAGAATTATTTTACCGGAGAATAATCTTGGCGGATGGACTCCTACACGGGGTGTTGAGCTTATCGGGGTATCATCTGTCAGCCATGCATTAAAAGTCACCTTGGGAGGTTGATGGATTGGAACACAAAGAGCTTGAGGAAAAAGGGTTAGGTGAAACCCTTCAATTTATTGCTCCAGGTACGCCTCTAAGGGATGGAATCGATAATGTGCTCCGGGCCAAGACAGGCGGATTGATTGTATTTGGATACAATGAGAAAGTTAAAAACCTGGTTGATGGCGGCTTTGAAATCAACTGCAGATTCAGCCCCGGCTATCTCTATGAGCTGGCGAAGATGGATGGCGCAATCATCCTCAATGAGACGGGAAGCAAAATCTTATTTGCCAACGCCCAGCTAGCTCCTGATACGGGAGTACCCTCGACCGAGACAGGGATGAGGCACAGGACAGCGGAACGTGTGGCAAGACAGACGAAGGCACTCGTTATCGCAATTTCCCAGCGAAGGAATGTCATAACCCTATACCAGGGACACTTTCGCTATGCCTTGAAGGAAATCGGTGTCATCCTGACGAAGGCGAACCAGGCAATCCAGACGCTGGAAAAGTATAAGGTTGTCTTAGAACAAAGCATTAACAATCTGGGAATCCTCGAATTTGAGGATCTTGTTACCTATAATGGTTTACTTCAGGTTATCCATCGATTTGAAATGGTACTAAGGATCAAGACAGAGCTCTTGACATATTTGAGCAAGCTCGGACTCGAGGGGCAGCTGATCCGCCTGCAAATGCAGGAACTTTTATCTGAAATGGAAAAAGAAGCATTGCTAGTCATCAAAGATTATTCAGCAGAATCAGAAGTGAAGGCAGAAGAAGTGATGGCCCGTTTCCAGGAGCTCTCGAAGGCTGGTGTCATTGAGGATTCTGCCATCCTTAAGCTTCTCGGGCATCAGGGATATGTGCATATGGATGAATTCATCTGTCCCAGAGGATATCGGATGTTGAATAAGATTCCGCGGCTGCCGATGATCATTACCGAGAATTTGATCAATCGTTTCGGCAAATTCAAGAATATGATTGCAGCTTCCGTTGAAGAACTGGATGATGTAGAGGGTATTGGCGGCCTGCTTTTAATTGACACCTGAATGCCCCGATGCTACTTTAAAGATGAGATTTACCCCTATAGAAATTATGGTAATCTTGCTGAATTAAAATAATAATTTGTACAGAATACGGAACCTCTGCCATGGTAAAATCGTATAATCATTTGGATATTTATTTTAAAAGAAAATGTTTTCATTACTAGGGTTTCAAAATTTGGAAGTTGTTTATAATGAGTAAAAGGAGGTGAAAGGATGTTAAGACGTATCATTCAAGCCTGCTTCCTGATCATTGGGGGAACGCTTGGTATATTCTTAATTCCTGATTTATTATCATTAATGAACGCGGGAGACATGACTCTCATCAATAATCCGTATGTTACTGCTGTTTTGGGCGCACTTATTTTTTATCTTCTTACTTTTTGGGCTGTAGATCCTGTGACCAATTTTGTGAGGTGGGCTGAAGAGTCGCTGATCAAGGCACCAATTACGGATGTCCTCTTTGGCAGTGTCGGCCTTTTCTTTGGATTGCTGGTGGCATTTTTAGTAGGATTTGCCCTTAATGCAATCCAGGTGCCTGTTGTGAATACAGTTGCACCGACTCTCCTGACACTATTATTTGGGTATCTTGGATTCCAGGTCGGTTTCAAAAAGCGTGATGAACTGCTTGGCTTATTTTCAAAGTCGAAGAAAAAGGGAACTGAAGAAGAGACGGAAAAGGAAAGTCGTGCGAGAGAGTGGAAGATACTCGATACAAGTGTGATTATTGATGGCAGGGTTGCTGATATCTGCCAGACTGGATTCCTTGAAGGCACCATCGTAATCCCGCAGTTTGTCCTCGAAGAATTACAGCATATCGCTGATTCATCTGACGTGTTGAAGCGCAATCGCGGGCGGCGCGGATTGGACATCCTTAACCGCATTCAAAAGGAGCTTAAGATTAAGGTAGAGATTTATGAAGGTGATTTTGATGATATCCAGGAAGTCGACAGCAAGCTTGTAAAGCTGGCAAAGCTGACAAATGGGGTTGTCGTCACGAATGATTTCAACCTGAACAAAGTCTGTGAATTGCAGAAGGTTGCCGTGCTGAATATCAATGACCTCGCCAATGCGGTAAAACCAGTTGTCCTTCCAGGAGAAGAATTGAGCATCCAGGTAATCAAGGATGGCAAGGAACATAATCAGGGCATTGCATACCTTGATGATGGTACAATGATCGTAGTCGAAGAAGGTCGCGATTATATTGGAAAGCGTATCGATGTTCTTGTAACAAGTGTGCTGCAAACATCAGCTGGCAGAATGATTTTCGCTAAGCCGAAGCTGTTGGAAAAAAGCATAATCAGTTGATCCATCCCCGGATGGACCAAGCCTTTATGGGCAGTTGATTCCCGCTTCCTTCGTTATTTTTTGAAGGCGTGAAGCAGGGCCTCGACTGCCGTTTATATGTAAAAGTGATTGTGAAATGTTTGCTGTTTTATTTGGTGGTTTTTTAACAGCAGAAATGTAGATTGGAGTTTTTCGTCATGCCTTATCAGGTCATTATTCCGGCTGCGGGTCAGGGAAAGAGAATGGGAGCAGGAAAAAACAAGCTGCTGCTCACTTTGGAAGGTGTTCCGATCCTGATCCATACACTTAGGGTGTTTGAAGCAGATGCTGAATGCTCAGGCATCATTCTCGCCATCAACCCGAGTGATGAGCAACAGTTTAAGTCTTTATTGAAAGAATATGATATACATAAATTATCTTCGCTTGTCACTGGCGGCAAGGAACGCCAGGACAGTGTCTATAACGGGCTGATGGCAGTCCATTCCCTGGATGGAATCGTGCTGGTCCATGATGCAGCCCGTCCATTCATCAGAATAGAAACTATCCACAATCTCGTGGAGGCTGCAAGCAAGGAAGGCGGATCAATCGTGGCTGTTCCTGTTAAAGATACAATCAAGAAAGCGGCCAACGGCAGGGTAGCTGAAACAGTTGAGCGTTCAAGCTTGTGGTCAGTCCAGACTCCTCAGGCTTTCCGTGCTTCCGTATTGCTTGAGGCTCATAACAAGGCAATGAGGGAACAATTCGTCGGTACAGATGAATCAAGCCTAGTCGAACGGATCCCACATCCTGTCAGCATCATTGAAGGCGACTATGATAATATTAAGCTGACAACACCAGAAGATTTATATTTCGCCGAAGCGATTCTGCGCAAGCGGAAAGAATCCGGTGTTTGATAGAGTATATAAAACCAGCATGATTTTAAAAGGAGTTATTCATTATGTTTCGTATTGGACAAGGTTTCGATGTACATCAATTGACAGAGGGCAGGCCGCTGATCATTGGCGGAATCATGATTCCATATGAAAAGGGGCTTCTTGGCCACTCGGATGCCGATGTGCTTTTACATACGGTAGCAGATGCTTGCTTGGGGCAATAGGAGAAGGAGACATCGGCAGACATTTCCCGGACACTGACCCTGAATTCAAGGACGCTGATTCAGCAAAATTGCTTGAACACGTATGGAAGATTGTGAAGGAAAAAGGATACGAGCTTGTTAACATAGACTGCACGATTATCGCACAGCAGCCTAAGATGGCTCCGCATATCGAAGCGATGCGTGAAAGGATTGCAGGCTTATTGGAAGGCACTCCTGACCAGGTGAACGTCAAGGCGACGACAACGGAAAAGCTCGGTTTCCCGGGGCGGGGAGAAGGTATCGCTTCCCAGGCAACTGTGTTGTTGAAGCAGACGGAGAAATAAATCACAGACAGCTTGATAAGCCACTTCCGCTTTATATATCGATAGTGATACAATAATGAACAGTTATATTAGAGGAGGATTCACTATGTCATCAGATATCCGGGTGCGCTACGCTCCGAGTCCGACTGGACATTTACATATCGGGAATGCCCGTACAGCACTATTCAACTATCTATCGCACGGAACAGAGGCGGAAAGTTCATTATCCGCATTGAAGATACAGATAAAAAACGCAATATCGAAGGCGGAGAGCAAAGCCAATTGAAGTACCTTCAGTGGCTTGGAATCAACTGGGATGAGAGTGTCGATGTTGGCGGCGATTATGGACCGTATCGCCAATCAGAGCGAAATCACATATATGAAAAGTACAATCAGGAGCTTTTGGAAAAAGGCTTTGCCTATAAGTGTTATTGCACGGAGGAAGAGCTGGAAGCTGAGCGCGAGGAGCAGTCTGCACGCAATGAGACTCCTCACTATTCAGGCCGCTGCCGCAACCTTACAGCAGAACAGAAGGAACAGTTTGAAAAAGAAGGCCGCCAGCCGAGCCTTCGTTTTAAAGTGCCTGCAGGCAAGATCCTTAAATTCGATGATATGGTAAAAGGCGAGGTCAGCTTTGAGTCCGACGGGATGGGTGATTATGTCATCGTCAAGAAGGATGGCACGCCTACTTATAACTATGCGGTTGTTATCGACGACCATTTGATGAAAATTTCCCACGTACTCCGCGGGGATGACCACATTTCCAACACACCGAAGCAGCTTGTGATTTACGAAGCGTTTGGCTGGGAGCCGCCTGTATTCGGCCATATGACGTTGATCGTTAACGAAAGCCGCAAGAAATTGAGTAAACGGGACGAATCAATCATCCAGTTTATCGAGCAGTACGAAGAGCTCGGATATTTGCCAGAGGCTTTGTTCAACTTCATCACGCTGCTTGGATGGTCACCAGCAGGTGAAGAAGAGATTTACTCTAAGGATGAGTTCATCGAGATTTTCGATCCGGCGAGGCTTTCAAAGTCTCCTGCGCTTTTTGACCAGCAGAAACTTGCATGGATGAACAATCAATATATGAAAAAAGCTGATCTGGACCGAGTTGTCGAGCTAGCGTTGCCGCACCTTGTTAAAGCTGGAAAAGTCAGCGAGAATCGTACAGAGGAAGAGGATACCTGGGTTCGCGGCTCATTTCCCTTTACCATGATAAAATGAACTTCGGAGCGGAAATTGTCGAGATGTCGGATTTGTTTTTCCGCGCTGAGGTAAACTATGATGAAGAAGCAAAAGAGGTCTTAGCAGGTGAACAGGTTCCAGAAGTGCTGAATGCATTCCTTGCGGAGATCGATAAGCTTGAAGAGTTCAGGGCTGATGGAATTAAGGCAGCGGTCAAGGCAATCCAAAAAGGAACTGGCCATAAGGGTCAGAAGCTGTTCATGCCAATCCGTGCGGCTGCCACAGGGCAAACACATGGACCAGACCTGATGCTTGCAATGGAACTGATCGGCAGAGAAAAAGTGATGGAAAGAGTCCAGAAGCTTTTAGGCTAATAACTTTTTAAGCTATTTTAGTTAACAGAAATACAAAAATGTAATATAGTAAGAGTAATTCTATATGATCAAAGTGTTGAAGAGGAAAAGTAGAAGAATGACGCTTATTAGAGAGAACCATCACCGGCTGAAAGTGGTTCAGGCCTCTCATTTTTTGAAATGCGCCTCAGAGTCCCTATGCAAAAAGGCAAACAGTGCCTTAGTAGTATCGGGCGGGTCCTCCCGTTAACAGGTGAAAGTTGAGGCTATTGCTTAAGATGGCCTAAACAGAGTGGAACCGCGCATATCAAGCGTCTCTGTCGTATACGACAGGGACGCTTTTTTATCTTATAAGAAAGTATAAAACTTTTTACTTAGATTAGTG
>NZ_BAUW01000085.1 GCF_000517385.1 Mesobacillus boroniphilus JCM 21738
ACGGGACACGAGAACCGTCAATCACCCGCCTAATCTCACTGTATTTTTAAACAAATTACACCCGTGTGAATGGATTTACGATTTAATCAAGACCGCATATCATAAAGTTCCTCAAAATATCGCTCCTGGAACTTCTTATTCAAAATCCCGGTAAAATAAGCAATCGGATTCTTCACTTCCACCTTCGACTTCAGCTTCCGAACGAGCTGCTTGAACGAGTCAAGGGACACCGACAACAGGAGATCCGCGTCTTTTTCATAGTTGTGACGGTATGCAGCAAGCCTGCTCATCCGCCAGAATTCCTCGATTGATTTTGCAGTTGGGTAAAAGTATTGTACAAGATTGACGAAATCACTTGGAACCCGGTCACTGACAAAAAGATGATCCTCTGGTGCTTTTTCAGCAACTTGTTTTAACCCCTCAATTTTGAATGATCCTTCTTCAGCAGTCTTTTCTTCACGTTTATTATTCTTTTTAATGTTTGTTTCAGAAAGAATGATAGTTTTTTATTGGTGGCTCAATTGATCGCCATCCGGTAGTTCATTCATCGGGAAACGATTGAATACATACAGGTTGCTAGACTGTGAGCCATTCTTGCGCGCAGTTTCATATACAGTGAAAATGCCAATTTCACTAGCCTTCAGGATCATCCTTTTAAAAGTAGAACGGGAAATCCCCATTTCTCCATACTCCTCATAAATGGCCTTCAGCACCGTCCCAATCTTAGCATTAGCCACCCCAGGAACCTTCGCAGCAAAACGAGCCAGCCTCTTCAACCCAATCAACTCACCCTTACTGAAAAAACGCTTCTTATCCGCCATCCACATCTCAAAATGATTGTTAAACTCCCTCAACGAACCAAACTGTGAATACTCCGCAAAACTCTCAACACCCGCCGATTTAATTGTCATGCTAATGCACCACCCTTTCACCCTTTATATATGGATGGGAGGGTGGAAAGGACAGGGTGGGAAGCGGTGGTTTGTGGCGGTTTTGTGAACAGTTTAAAAGAAACTTAAAGATGCGCAGTTTCCGCCAATTACGCATTACTGTATATTTTTTATCCTTTTACAATTAAAAGGATGTTGAAATTTTTAATTACGCTATAGTGTCCTAATGTTCATTAAACTCTACCTAAAAGCTTGCATAGGTTTACCTATTTGATTGTAACTTCATTCCAGAGGGGGTATAATTAATGGAATATATTTCAATTTAGTATCAGGATGGAGTTGATAGTATGGATTTTATTTCGATAGATTTTGAGATTGCGAATAATAGTTTGAAAAGTGCCTGTTCGATGGGTCTCATCTTTGTTCAAGACAACAAGATAATTGATGAAAAGTATTATCTAATACATCCACCTACAATGGACTTTGATCCTGAGATGAGTGCTGTGCATGGTATTGAGCCCCAACATGTCCTTTCAGCACCAAAGTTCAATACCATTTGGGAGGAAGTCAACCATTATTTCAAAAATACTTTTATCGTCGCACATAATGCACAATTTGATATGAGCGTCCTATACGCTTGCCTAAAAGAATATTCATTAGAAGTTCCCAATTTCAACTATGTTTGCAGCATCCCTGTAAGTACTAAAGCATCTCGTGGTTTAAAAATTGGAAATTCATTAAAAGACAGAGCAGACCATTTTGGCATACAACTTGCTGAGCACCATAATGCATTGATGGATGCTCGTGCTTGTGCTGAACTTGTCATCAAAAGTGTCAAGAGCAAGAATTACACATCTTTAAAATCATATTTAACAAAGCACAAAAGCATTCCAGTGAGAAAATTCTCTGAACTCAAACCGCAAACACATCTCTTCAAAAGAAAAACCTTCAATAGAGTTAAGCCATCCGAGATAACATCTACCGTAGACCACTTCAACGAGGAACATCCTTTTTACAATAAAAACTTTGTCTTTACTGGTGAACTCCAGGCTATTGACAGAAAATCCGCCATGCAAAGGGTTGTGAACCTAGGCGGGATAATTAAATCCGGGGTTTCAAGTAAAACTGATTACGTCATTGTTGGGCAGCAAGACAAATCTTTGGTTGGTGAAAAAGGATTAAGTTCAAAAAAAGTAAAAGCTTATAGCCTTATAGAGCAAGGAATGGAGATAAAAGTACTTAATGAAAACGAGTTTGCAAATTTACTTAATGTACAAACGGAGGTGTAATCATGAGAGAAGCACTCCATGTTATAGACAAAGAAGTCATCACACTCCCACAGTCAACAGATGAAGATAGGGTTAACAACTTAAAGAAACTAGCCCAGAAAAATCTTTTTGCGTGTCCCTATTGTCAGTCTAAATTAATTGTGAAGGCTGGAGATGAGCGAGGCCTTTATTTTTCACACCTTCATTCTGAAGCATGTGAGCCATCTAAAAAAGTCGATCAAGCGGAGAGAAAATATAAAAGACAAATTGAGAGAGAAACCAAAAACCATACTGTAATAGTCAACATACTACATGATGAACTATCTACGCAGGCCAAAATAAGATCAAACATAAGTGTCGAATATGGATACAAAGCAAAGTTTGACCTAAAAGAGTTTCCGGATATTTGGGTTAAAATTGGAGCTAAAGAATTTGCTTTCTCTGTTATTACAAATGTCTCCTCTTCTTCTGATAGTAAACTTTCTAATCAAATCATAAAAAGACACCAATATTTTAAGGAACAAGGGATGGAACCAATCTGGTTCATTGAGAAGAAAGAGCAATCAGTTGAAATGGAGAAGAACGCCATTGTTCTTTGGGATGCAGAATTAGCAATCTCTTCAAAAACTGAAGAAGATCACCTGTGGGATAAGTTACTTATGCAAGTCATTAAGGATCGTGAATTTTTCACCTATTTCAATTATCCTTTTTACAATGATAGTGTAGAAATTGATGTAAGGAGTTTGTATTATATTTATTCCAATGATGACAAGATCGTTGTTAAAGTTCAGCGATTCTTAAAAGACAGGATCGAAAAGCCATATCGAGCATTTCTTCTAAATAGCGGATATGAGATTCCTTTTTCGGAAGCTCTTACTATTAAAGAAGAATTCCTATTAAGCAATTCCATTTCAGAAGATGAAAATCGTAAAAACTTCCTTAATAAATATCAACAAGCAAAGGAATCATTTTTAGCTGAACAAAGGCGACAGGAAGAAGAGAAACAACAAGAGAAAGAACTGAAAAGACAATTACTACAGCAGTTATTGTTAGACCAAAAGCAGCACACATCTCCAAGTAAGATCGGAGAAAATTTATCATATGCTGATCTTAAAACCCTATTGCGTGAAAGAATTCATTTAAAACAACGAGAACAAATGGAGCTTTGGAATCATTTCATGCCAAGGATAGGTTTAAACAACTCATCATTAGTATGGAACTTAGTGGTGGAACATGACTGTAAAACATTTGACGAATTAAGAATTGTACTTAGAAACTATTTGCGTCAAAGCTAAAAGGAAGGCTCCTATCTTAGAGCCTTCCTAACTTTTGTATTTTTGCTTATCCTCCGCGACCCGCGGCATCTCCCTAAAAAACTCAATCTCCTCATAACTATGCTGTATATCCCAACCTGCACGATTCAATAACCTTAACAATAAAAAGCCAACAGTTATCAAATGCTCTATTCTTTATATATGTTGATTTATCTCTTGTAGTATAGCAGCAATTTTAGCAACCACATAAGGATTGGGATAATGTTTGTTTGGTTTGGAGAAAAACGATAAGGAGTGTCAGTTGCTTATCATTATGTCTTTATTTGTCCGTATTATGTCCTTATTTGTCCGTATTATGTCCTTATTTGTCCGTATTATGTCCGCATTTTTAATTTAAATTAAATGTAAAACAGGCATATAAACATCAATATTTCCGGAACTTTGTCTCTATTTTTGTCCTTATTTTGATGGATTATATAGATACTTTGTTCCTGCACCTCTACCTTTCACCTCTACACCATCTGGTTCTAGTTCCTTTATCAACCGTTGTACTTGTTTGCTATTCATACCGGTTAACTGCCTTATTTCTTTATTTGTCAGAGTCCGTTCTTTTAGAATTGACAATACCCTGATTTTAACTGCCTCTTTATCTAAACTTTGTTGACGTTCATACTTCATATTTTCTTTTAGTAATTCATATGCCTTCCTTGATAAAGTGTAATACCTTCCTTTACCTCGTCCGACGGACTCTAACAAGATAAAATCATTAAACATTTTACTTAATAATTCTCTTGCCTGTTGTATACTTCGTTGAGAAACTTCTGCTGCTATCACGGAATCTACCTGCTCATGCCGCATTAAGTACTGCAAAATGAGTAAATGATCTACATCAATCGGATTTCCTTCATCAACCATTTGCTTTACTAAGTTTTTAAATCCTTTATTTAAGGGCGAGGAAATAAAGGTCAATTCAATATTACTGCCAACTTCTCTATATATTGGGGGCTCTTTGCCTTCTACCAGCAGTGAGCGAAATATTCTAGATACTCCTAAATTAGACCTGTTAACCAGTTTTAGTCTATCAAGTAAATCCATAAGGTGATTGTTTCTAGCTACTGGAGGATGATGTAATATGTTATGAGGGGTTATTCCACCAATGAATTGGCCAGGATTCGTCAAAACTAGCTTATCTCTAAATTGCTTTAACATAATTGTTCCGCTCATCCTGTAGTCTCGATGGCCAAATGCATTTAACAGTGCTTCCCGTAGGGCAATAGTAGGATACGTACTAAACTCAGGATGAACCAGACCTGACTCTAGTGTAACCATTGGGTTATCGACCGATATATATCTCTCTAATTCATAAAGAGCAACAGGAATAGCGTGAGTTCCATCATCTCTATTAGAGTAATCTGTGTCACTCAGCATTTTTCTAAATGACCATTTATGTTGTGGAATTAGCCTTTCAATAGCATCTGGTTTACCCACTAACAATAGAGTAGCATTTGTGAAATATCCATTCTTGATTCCACCAATAGATTTTAAAAGGTCTTCATCAGAAAGAGCTAACAAATTGTGATCTGCTCTCTCACGTGACATAAATTCACGTATTCGCTCCATTGCCGAATGAGAAAACAAAGTTCTCCAGTCCTCGTAAATCACTTCAGATGTAAAATCTACCTGACCTGAGGTATCAATCATTTGTCTTCTTAATGTTCCTGTAAAAGGAAGACAATCTTTACCTTGTCTTATTGTTGCTGCTCCGTCCGTTGTTGTATAAGGAGGCATACCAGGGAATACATTCATTATTAAGATTCGTACTGAACCATTATTCAAAAAGATATCATCAAATGAAGGAGTTAAATGAGGATCCGTCTTTTCATAGATTCTTTTTTGCAGTTCTGGTATTCCTATATCAAATGGTACTCCTTTTATTGCCTGATTTATCCCTTGCACTTTATCAGCTACACCAAAAACAACACTACCCCCGCCACCATTTGCCATACAAACGGCATAACTAATCATTGTTTTAACATTGTCTTCTCTGCTTCTATGGTTCCATTGCTTGAAATCCAAGTCTTGTTCTTCAAAATCATCAGCAACATGATGGTCTAACTTGCTAATTATATCCATTATTTCACTCTTACTCTTCATTAAAGAACACCCTCCTCTCCCGTTAAAAGTTTTCATACTATTTATTCTATTTTACACATAACACACACCTTAGCATACTTAATCTCAAATAATTACCACTAATACTATTGTTCAATCCAAGTTTAATTCAAATAAATCAAGCAGGAAAGTATTATGATGAAGGAAGTGCAACAAGTTAGATTCTCTGCTTTTATAACATTCTAAAGTATGGATTAATTCATTTCTGAACAAAATACTAGAAATAAATTTAAGGAGCTGGAACCATTGAGGAAATTGGAGAATGACCTTATTAGTAAAATTGAGGTAGTAGAATTAAAGAAAGAAGTTATCTCTATTCTTCACAGTATTCAATTTGATAACTGCTATCATGTTGAGGATTGCATACTCGATTTACACAAATTGCTTATAATTTTAGACGATATGGAGGTACCTCAAAGAATACTTTTGGAAACAAACCAAACAAAATTAACAAAAGAGGCTCTAAGCTACCAATTAAAAGAAAAACATATTTTATAAAAAACTACTACGACCTGAGACAATGAGAGGAAGGTGTACTCAGAATTCTAATTTTTTGGGTCTCAGCTGCCTTCCTCTATGCCATGCAAAAACCTATACTAGTCTCCTGCCTTCTGAATTTAACAAGAGAAACATTTGGCTTATTTCCAACAAACCTGCATATCATAAAGCTCCTCAAAATAAAGCTCCTGGAACTTCTTATTCAAAATCCCGGTAAAATAAGCAATCGGATTCTTCACTTCCACCTTCGACTTCAGCTTCCGGATGAGCTGTCCGAAGGAATCAAGGGAAACGGATAACAGGAGATCCGTGTCTTTTTCATAGTTGTTACGGTAGGCAGCAACCTTGCTCATCCGCCAGAATTCCTCGATTGATTTTGCAGCTGGGAAAAAGTATTTTACAAGATTGACGAAATCACTTGGAACCCGGTCACTAATAAAAAGATGATCTTCCGGTGCTTGTTCAGCAACGGGTTTTATCTCTGTAATTTTTGATATTTGTTCTTCAGCAGCCTTTTCTTCACGTTTATTATTCTTTTTAATGTTAGTTTCAGAAGGAATGATAGTTTTATATTGGTGGCTCAATTGATCGCCATCCGGTAGTTCATTCATCGGGAAACGATTGAACACATACAGGTTGCTAGACTGTGAGCCGTTCTTGCGCGCAGTTTCATATACAGTGAAAATACCAATTTCACTAGCCTTCAGGATCATCCTCTTAAAAGTAGAACGGGAAATCCCCATCTCGCCATACTCCTCATAAATCGCCTTCAGCACCGTCCCAATCTTGGCATTAGCCACCCAGGAACCTTCGCAGCAAAACGAGCCAGCCGCTTCAACCCAATCAACTCACCCTTACTGAAAAAACGCTTCTTATCCGCCATCCACATCTCAAAATGACTATTAAACTCCCTCAACGAACCAAACTGTGAATACTCCGCAAAACTCTCAATAACCGCCGATTTAATTGTCATGCTAATGCACCACCCTTTCACCCTTTATATATGGATGGAAGGGTGGAAAGGACAGGGTGGGAAGCTCAATGTTGTGGCGGTTTTGTGAACAGTTAGATAGGAATCTATAGAGAGAGTTGACTAGATTGGGCAAAAAAATACGATAAGCAGTGTGACTGCTTATCGTTCTCTTTGGAATTCTATGTATGAATCATGCACGTATTCAATAATTTTAACAGCTAGGTCAACCTCATGTCCGTTTAACAAATTTGCATTTGATTTCAGCTTCCGAATGAGACGGCGGAAGCGTCTCTATTTCTCTTGGGGAAAAATCTAGTCCCTCCAATAGTCATATATAAATAATCGGAATCTAAACAAATGCGAAACCCGAATGATTTATACAAGTTTTTCCATCAACTCATTTTCCTTTTCAATATATTTATCTATTAACACCCAAATATGCTTAACACTTTTAACAGCTGCCAAATTGTATGAATCAACTTGGTCATTTTCCAAAATACTAGCACACCAAAACACATATTCGTTGCAGTTTGATCTTAATTGTTCTGCAAATTCATTTTCTCTATTCAAATTAACCCATATAAATATTTTATGATTTAATAATTGCCATTTCATCTCTTGCCTTTTTTCCATATCTATAGTTTCAATGCTTCTCCTACCTAAATCTAGCACACTTGTAATATGGTGAAATAACTCGTTATGCATTTTCCTCTTCTTTTCCAACACTACTGAAATTCTCCGTTCTTTCTTTTTTGCTCTATTCAAACTAATAGAATTATAAGCTAGTAACAACAACGTCACTACGGAAACACCTAGAGTAGTGTAGTCAACCCAATTCACATTTTCCACCCCTATTATTCCATATTCCCATTTGTCAGGTCCTGAAATGCTGCATATATTAAATCAGTTTCACCAGTATAAAACCCTAGTAAACTAAATACTTCAAAGACCATCATAGAATCAAGCTGTCACAGTACTTACAATAATTTGATTGTCCAATCACTACTTCATTACTTGCTCCACATGATTGACACTTAACTATCTTCTTAACAAACTTTTCAGGATTATAATTGTTAGCCACCAACAGGCCCTGCTTATAGTCAATATAGTACCCATTTATGTAATTTGAATCGATCATATTTTGAAGGTCATTCATAACTTGACGTGGATTTGAATTATTAATATCCGCAATTTGTTGAATTAATAGCTTGTCATTGCCTCTGATAACTGCTGAATAGTTTTTATATTTCCTAGATAATTGAGTCATTCTAAATACAATAACAAGACAAACAATTGCCACTAATAATAATGCTATAGTTGCAATAAGATATGGTATCCTCTCACTCAAATCATAATGAATCGTAGTTTCCGTTGTTTTTTTCCAGAAAAGGTGCCCTGTTTCTTTTGTAATTGTCTCACTTTCTACGGTAAAAACCATGAAGAGCAAAAATCCAAAATAAATAGCAAAAAATGCAGCAAACAAAAGTCCCTTTCTAAGTCTATTGTGATATTTGACCGGAACTTTACTTAAAGCATTGGTTAACATTATCTACAACCCCATTGTCTTTTTCTTACCGTCAAATTTATCTTGCGACAAGATTCCTTCAATGAGCTAGTCATTAAGCTTCTTGACGGCCTTGATTTGCTTACGGGTTTTGATTAACTTTTTGAGGCATTCTGTAGGTTCAAACATTTAGCCATATTCCTTCCAAAAAACATACCTGCTCCATTCACTAAACTATTGTCCCGAATGCCCTGTGCAAAAGCAGACCAACTAATATGACCGGCTTTGTACGTTATCCCAATTATTAATCTAATTTTTGCCGCTTGATTACAGTCCCATGATTTCTTTCTTTTTGGAATCAAACTCTTCCTGCGTTAAAACACCGATATCAACTAGTTCTTTTAGCTTTTTCAATGTTTCAATCTTTTCGTCGAAAGACATAGAAGAACTTGGCGTTGAAGCAGGCTGGCCTTGAAGTCCAATATTCTGAGCCATATTCATTCCAAAGAGTATGTCGCCGCCGTTTCCAAGTCCGTTGTCGTGAATCCCCTGAGCAATTTTCTGCTGGGCAGCAATATTGGAGGCTCTTTCTGATACATCCTCATAAGCTCTAATATTCATCTTATTAGAAGAGAACTGGTTAACAAGCACTCTAGACTCCATTGAGAATTCGATGTTCTCAACTGAAACTTTAGTAATTTCAAATCCGAAACGGTCTTTCCAAGATCCTGCATTATACGGATCTTCGGAAATTCTCTTGGATATTTCCATTGCCTGTGATGGTAACTGAGAAATCCTATAAGTTGTTGAAAGTGAATTAAGTGCGACAATAAATGATTGTACAAATTCAGATAGGACTTGGGCTCTAACATTCGGGTTATCAAATGAATAGCTGTTCGTGTTAGCGGGCACAAAATTCTTAATAAATGCCTCAGGATCAACGACCTTTATAGAGAAACTACCATAAGCGTAAATCTCAAGGTCACAACCATAATATAAGTCGTTATAAACCTGTGGGCCGCGTGTACCAAATTTTATGTCACGAATCTCTCGCAGGTTTACAAAAGCTATCTTCTTTTCAGATGATGAGATACCGCCATAGCCTATTCTATCTTTTGCCATCTTAAAGATAGACGCACCTATACCATTTCCGTTAAAAACACTTTCTTCTCCATCCTGATATTCATATCCACCAGAAGTAGTGATGATATTTTCAATTCCACCCTGACTAAAGATAAAAGCCGCAGTATTCTCAGGTACAAATATTTTTGAGCCGTTTGATATTATATCCGTAAAGCCATGAGTATTAAGTCCACGGCCATTATTGGTGTCTTTAAGAATTCCAGGAGCAACAACTGTATATTCATCAAAATGTCCCGCTGTAATTAGTTTTTTCCACTGAGCAGCAAAAGTGCCACCAACTGAATCGGTCAATGCTTTTAATATTCCCAAAGTCGTCACCTCTCTCATTATAATATCTGTACAGTATCGCAATATCTGCAGAGAACATTTTGTCCTTTAGTTTGGGTAAGTGGAGCCATACAGCCAATACATTTTTTTGTGACCTTTTCAGGCGCAGCATCAGCTACTTTCTTTGATGTTATTCCAAGGGCATTTTTAAACACAACAACAGTATCTTTAAGCGTTTCTGCTAAATACTCCTTTCCAGGAATAGCAGACTGAGTTGTTACAGAGCCCCTTGAAGAATCATGGCCAGTTAACACTTTACTGATTTCATTAACCCATTTTGCAATTCCCCTTTTGCTAGAGTTCTGAAATTGGAATGCCTCCTGACCATTGATGAAGTATACCTGGAGATTAGGCATGCCGGCTGAGCCTTTTCCAACAAACGCCTGAGCTTCTCCATTTATAACCTTTATTTGATTAAGCGGGTATTTTTGCAAACCCTTTGTATTACCAAACATACCTTTACTTACCCAAATGATGTTCTTGTTCGTTAATATAAGTTCATCAGTGTATAATTTCACTAGCGTACCAGTTTCACGCAGGACGCCTGTGCGCTGCATAAGGATCGATTCATTCGGCTCTAAATTGTACTTTACCAAGTTAATTTCTCCTCCTTAACCCTGTTATTGTTATTAATTTCAAGGCTTTCTGCAGCTCATTCGGAAAGGCTCTTATTCTGTCAATTATCTATGCTTTTTTTTCAATATGCATAAAGAACAAATTTAATGACAAATACATATTCCATTAGACAGAGAGAATTTTTATACCGTGTCTAACTTACATAATTCCAATTTTCGTTAGACATGTGAAGAACGAAATCGCTCCGCGATGGCTTCCAAGTCTAGTTTAATCAGTTAAAAAAGTGCATAAAAAAAGAAAAGTTTCCTTTCTTATGGTATTGTTTAATCGCCAAACCAAACAAATACAATAGAAAAGAACTTTTCGTCCATGATTATAACACAGAACCATAGAAAAATATATTACACTAATTCCCTTTCCAGGCCTCCTCCTGCCTTCTGATCTTTAATTTAAAATTAAAATCAGGAGGCAACACCATGAATCAGTATGATCAAAAAGTAAACTTATATTTTGAACTCAAAAACACTCCCGAGTCTTCAAGAGAGTCCTATGGAAGAAGGATCCGATCGTTCATCTCTTTCATGAATGATCAGAATCGCCCAATCGATCTGACAACCTTTGAGGATATTCAGAATTATATCCTTCATTTAAAAAAACGTTCGGGGACTATCAGCTGGAACCATCAATGCTTATATCTCTTCTGTCCGGTTCTTCTACACCTATGTCCTGGAGAAGGAATGGAATCCAATGAAGGTTCCAAGGATGAGGCGTCCACAATCATTTCCCGTCATCCCTTCCAGGGATGAGATTCTCAACCTAATAAACGCTATTCAAAACAAGAAACATAAAGCGATCTTTTCATTATTGTATGGCAGTGGATTAAGGGTCAGTGAGGTCGCCAGCCTGAAGATTGGTGACATCTGCAGTAAAACGATGAGGGTCAGAGTGGACAATGCCAAGCATAATACCAATCGATACACCATCTTATCAGATGAGTCACTTTTGGCCCTTCGGGATTATTTCAGGACAGAATTCGTCAATAAGAGTTACTCTCCCTGTGACTGGCTATTTCCTGGAATGGATGAGAACCAACACATTCATGTAAAAACCATAAAAAACACCATGATCAAGCTCAAAACCAAAATGAAGATGGACTCCCGTGTTTCAACTCATACTCTAAGACACTGTTTTGCGACACATTCTTTGGAGGACGGTATCCAACCGGTTTTGATCCAACAAATGCTTGGCCATAAAAACTTTCAAACTTCTAGTGCCTACTTGCACATGACTTCTAAATCCTTCATGGGAGTCAAAAGTCCATTGGACTCTGACAGAGTCGAGTAAGCATGAATATCCAGGATCTATTTCGAGATTCATTTTCCAAGTATAAGCAAACGTATAAACCTCTTTGGATCAATCAAAAACCGCTAGGGATATCTTAAACTGCAGGACTTCAGCCTTGGGTGGACGCACTTATGAGTGTGGCAGTTGTGGCCATAATCAAGTCAGCTATAATTCCTGTCGTAATCGGCATTGTACTCAATGTCAGGGAGTCAATAAGGATATTTGGGTCGATAACCGAAAAAAGGACATCTTGAACGCACCATACTATCACGTCGTTTTTACCATGCCTGAACAGCTTCACCAGATTATCTATCACAATCAACGGCTTCTTTATGACTTAATGTATAAAGCTGTCGCTGAAACGTTGATGGAGCTTTCGAAGGACACGAAATATCTTGGAGCACAAATCGGCTTTTTCTCTGTGCTCCATACATGGGGACAGAACTTGCACTACCATCCACATATCCACACGGTCGTGTTGGCCGGAGGTCTGACGGAACAGAATGAATGGCGGGCTGCGTCCAAAAAATTCTTCATCTCGGTCAAAGTACTGTCCAGAAAGTTCCGAGGGAAATACCTATATTATTTAAAACAGTATTACAGACAAGGGCTCCTAGAGTTTTACAACGACGCGAAGATTAATAAAAATAAAGAAGTGTTCCAAGATCTCTTGGACAAATGTTACTCCATCGATTGGTACAGCTATACCAAGAGAACGTTCGATGGACCTCTGGCCGTGATGGAATACCTTGGGCGTTACACACATAGGATTGCCATTTCGAATAACCGGATTATTTCTATCGATGAAGATACCATCACTTTTGGGGTAAGAGATTATCAAAACGACAATAAGAAAAAAACAGTCACCTTACTAAGGTCGAATTCATTCGCAGGTTCCTGATGCATGTCCTCCCGAAGGGATTCGTGAAAATCAGACATTATGGCATACTTGCGAACCGGAATAAAAAACCAGACTTACACTATGCCGAAAACTGACAAGAAGTCCAAAATATAAACCACAGTTTGACGGATTGAGTGTTTTAGAGATTGTATCGATTATCTTAAAAAAAGATGTCAGTCAATGTCCCGGCTGCCGAATAGCTCCTTTACAGTTAGCGGTTCCAGGAGGCATACCTTAGATGGGACTAAATGAATACCTTTTTAAACAGCCTCTTCAGTGGGGAGGGGGAAACTATATTCATTTCACTTCAAAAAACCGTACACTCAATGATTTCATCCCATGATCCTCTCTCTAAAACCTACTTTTGAGGGAAATCCAAAGATTGAAACCCCATAGGCCAAAACCGCGACTTCATTCTTCTCCGGCAATCAAAAATTTTGCGTTTGGAGGAAGAATATAAAATCAAAAGGCACGATGAGCAGTTAACACCGCTCATCGTGCCTTTTATCGCGCAAAACTTCCGATTGTCCGCTTTAAGAACCGTCCCCTTGTCCTTGGATAGTCTAAAAAAGAGGAGCGTTAAACCTAGCTCCTCACAATTAATTCAATCTTCCTCTTCCTCAAAACCATGTTTCGATGCTGTATATTGCCATGATACATTTCCGCTTTCCTCACGTAAGTCCAAAAGCACATCTTCACTTAAATGGTGTGTCGAGTCTATTAGATTCTTTGTCGGTGCCTTTCTATTATCACAAGTGAAACAATAACCCCGCTCATACTCTCTGTAGTTATGTTCATATTCGAGTAATGCTTCTTCTCTATTCTTATAATTTAGCCATCCTCCATCACGGAGTAAGCCATTCAACTTTTTATATTTGGAATCACCTTTAGGTATATATGGACAATCATCTTCATGGATCGTCACTTTTTTTGTGGGTATATCAACATTCAACCACATAAAATACCCCTCCTTATTCAGGTGCTTTTTCTTTACCTTCTTCACTTGCTTTTTTCATTATTGTATCTAGTTCATCTTTACCTTTTTTATCGACATAATATGCTTGAGCTGTTTTCCCAATGGCATAAGTCCCAGAGAAAGCCAGTGTGCTGCTCACTGCACTTCCCGCCCCTGGCAATACTAAGTTAAGGAACTTACCTCCTTGTTGAGCCAAAGTTCTCAATCCATAACCAATGGCACCGACACCACCAATACCAAGTAAAAATTCCTTTGCAGTATCCTTATCAATATCAGATCCACTTAAATATGCAATAAATATTACTAATATTAATTGTATTGGTACTAGTATTGCTATGTCACTAAACGGAATTGGAGTAAGTGCTATAGTAGAGCTTGCAAGAGCAAAACCATTTATAATCAGGTTAGATATTTTTCTAATCGCAGTATCAATCCTTGTGGTCATCATTAAATATATAGAAGCTCGAAAATCTATATTATTTTCCAAAAAATCTATTAATTCACCAATATTATACCTTCCATCAAACTCGATAGTAAGCTCTTGTTGTTCTTGAATGCTTAATAAATGTGGGTCTTCTTTGTTCCATTCTATATAAGTTGATACAGGTATTACCGATGAACAAGCAACATTCAAGTTCTTGAGTAAGTTTTCCATTTGTATTTTTTTATCTTCTATATTTCTTAATTTTGAGCTTGTATATTTTTCGGGCTCTTTAATTCTTGATGGCTCTAAGTCATCAACATGAGTGAGTACAGTAACCAATGGAATTTCTGTACCGATTTCTTTATATAGTTTCTTAATATAATCTACATCTTCATCCATTCTCGCACGCTCTGTGGCATCCGACAGAAAAAGAACAGCATCTGGGTCAAAATCCTCGATTGCATTTTTGAAATCTTCCTCTGCTGTAGTTTCATTATCATTAGTAGATTCAGCAATCCCCCTTGTATCTATAACTTCAAAAAGAATGTCTCCATCAATTTCGTAGTTAAATCTACTCAATCGATTCGTTCCGATTTCTACTGGGCTTGTTTTAGCAATGTATTTGCCAAAGATTGCATTAATTAAACTACTTTTTCCAACCCCTGTTCTACCTACTAGAATAAGTCTCGGTGGTCTTCTCTCTTTAAATCCAGCGATAACGTCATTTATTTCTTTATTGCTAAAAATGATTTTCTTTACCTGTTCTTTAGCACCTTCAGGAAGCTTTACAGGAAGTGTTTCTATGAGATTATCTAGGTCGTCATATAGATTTATTATTCTATTTAATCTTGTTTCAAAAAGCTTCTTATCTATCATTTAAATGCATCCTCCATATATATAATATAGCTCAATTTTACCACACAATAATTACCAGTAAATAAAACTATTTTAAACACCTTCTTTAATTGGAAAGATCATAAATTATGGAGATAAATTGACCTCTCCTGCATACTATTTATTCAGACTATCTAGGATTATATTTATCCAAACCTTTGCATCAGCTCTATAAACAGAAAAAATCCGCAACTCAAATGTCAAGTTGCGGATGCTGTATTAATAATCGTTTCCTGTATTTCAATTTTGCACTTAAATTCATTAATACAGAAGGTGGTACAGAATTTTTATGATTTTATATTTTTAACTTTCTTCGGTGTTCTCTTGTTACCACAGTGTAAAACAGCATCTATTCCCTAACCGCAAAATTTCTTTCAAAAACAAACTAAACGGTACTAAACAACGTACCACTTCGTGCATCTAAAGATGATAGCTTTGCCTTATAGTTAATAGGAATGGGTGTAAGCTATGGCAGAGAAACAGGTGAATATCAATATAAAAAAACTGCTAAATGATTATGGCATCTCATTACGAGAGCTATCCCGATTAGCAGACATTCGTCATGCTACACTTAGCGAATTGGCCAACAATAAAAGAAAAAGCATTCACTTTGATCACATCAAACGAATTAGCGAAGCACTTGACATCACAGACATCCGCAAAATCATAGAGATTGAAACCATAGAGGATGAAAAGGAATAAAAGGTGAATATTATGAAAGCAGAAGCAGACTACTACCTCTCCTGGGATGTGACCCAATTTAAAAATGAATACGGCGATGAAATAGAAATGGAAATAATCCAATATCCAAACGAATATCTATCACCGTAAATATTTGTGACGAACAACCACCATACAGAGACATCACCGCCACAGGCACACACCCCAGAAGCAAAAAGCATGCACCAAAAAGGCAATGATCCTACTTTACAAATAAGCATACCCAGAACTATTTAACCGCAAATAAGAAGCTAAGCAGACAAAATAATCCCTATCTTAAAATACTAAAATCCCAGTATGTGATATGAAAACCGTCTAAATGTCCTCTAAGAACACACAGGGACGGTTCCGACGGTTCATAAATTGTTAAAATATGCAATTTACTGAAACAGAAGAAC
>NZ_BAUW01000084.1 GCF_000517385.1 Mesobacillus boroniphilus JCM 21738
AATTCGGTCCAATCTATAGATGCGTTTTCAATCAAAGTTTGCAAGACGTTGCAGCAACTGATCTAACCTGAGATGCCTTATGACAAGTTTAGAGATGAAGGATGCAAAGTGGTGCACCTTCAGACAGGTTTGGAGAGAAAGCAGGAAAAGCTGTCAAAAAAGAGGTAACTTCAGACAGGTTTGGAGGAAAAACTGAAAAAGCTGTCCGAAATAGATTCCTATAAACTAAAAGTACCTTTTTCCATTAGCTTCATACAACAAAAACCCTCTGATCAGTTCAGAGGGTTTTGAGATTTACTATTTCTTTTTCTTCCCAAGAGATTGCAATTGGTCCATTACCTTCGCGCGTGACTTTTGATCTTTTAGCAAGTATGCTGTACCTAGAGCAACAGTTGTCATCATTAGTTTTTTTCTATCCATATTAAAACCTCCTCGGTTATTACATGTATTTGAAATTCCCGATATTGTATTATCTAAACATTCTCCTTTCCGCTGTAATGGCTTTCAACCCTTGGTATTATTACTTATTAATCAGATGCTGGTAAATTAAGTAAGGTACCTTTTTCAATGTTGATTTTAAAAAGGACTGAATCAATGGATAGTCTTCATTGGGCATCATCTTGATTAACTCACTCCACCATTCTGTTTCATAGCGCGCGATCATCCCAAGATTATATAACACTAGGTAGTGCAGCAGCAGTTCTGGAAAAAGAAATAAATCGCCTTTCTTTATTGGAAATACATAATGCTGCTCTTCAAGATTATATTTTAATGGGAGAGGTTCTGAGGCTTCGCTTAGGTTTGCTTCAAATCTGATATGGTTGGGATCCTCAACAAAAGAAACAGGAATAGAGGATTTAGCCTGAAAGAATTCCTTAAAGCGGTTCTCAGTCATATGGAATTGATCGATTATAGATTTTGGCAGCGAAAAACCTGACTCGGCAGCTGTGACAACTTCGAAAATTTGTTTTCCTCTTAGTTCAGAATAGATGCCGGACAATTCTGGGATCAGCTCCAATAAATTACCCATTGTTGCTTTTTCGCCTTCCAATTGTTTCATGTGGAACATTTTTTCTGCCATAAGAGAGAATAATCCATTCTTCTGGAATTTTACTTCATCATCCGTAAAGCTGTACTGTTGTTTTTTTCGTTTTCTTGTTGACACTCCGTGAGCAAGAACAGAAGTGGTTTCTGGGTAATCAGGTTCAACTGTCAGGATACATGCTTTTATTAGATGGACAAGTCCGTAAAAGAGCAGGATTGGCTGGATGGCCAGCGGAGACTTTTCTGCCTGTTCGTAGTAAAGCTTCCCATGTTCGAGATAATACATAAAGGGATAACAGTTTTCGAAGCTTTTCATGTCAGGCTGGTCGAAGTTGATTTTACGGTAGCATTTTTTCAGATAGGCTTGTGAATACTCTGCTGAAAAAAGAGAGTGTAACTATTCCATTCCTTATAAGACGTAGACACATGAAAAACCTCCAAGTTATTTGAAAAGTCGGACAAATAATAACCTTCTTGACAGTATTTTAACCAATTGATAACCTACAAATAATATTTTCTTAAAGGAGGTCATTTTACTATGTGGGAAAGTAAATTTGCGAAAGAAGGATTAACGTTTGATGATGTGCTGTTAGTGCCTGCCAAATCCGAGGTGCTGCCAAAGGATGTGAGCCTGAAGGTCAATCTGACGGAGACTTTGAGATTGAATATTCCAATCATCAGTGCCGGCATGGATACGGTAACAGAATCTGAACTAGCCATTTCAATTGCCAGGCAGGGCGGACTTGGCATTATCCATAAAAACATGTCCATCGAGCAGCAGGCTGACCAGGTTGATAAAGTAAAACGTTCTGAAAGTGGAGTCATTACTGATCCGTTCTTTTTAACTCCTGAGCATCAGGTATTTGATGCTGAACATTTGATGGGGAAATACCGCATTTCTGGTGTCCCAATCGTCAATAACGAGAAAGAGCAAAAGCTTGTAGGAATCATAACGAACCGTGATATGCGTTTTATCCAGGATTACTCTATTAAAATCGAAGAAGTCATGACGAAAACGGATTTGGTGACAGCTTCTGTGGGTACTACCCTTGAGAAAGCAGAGAAGATCCTTCAGCGCCATAAGATTGAAAAACTTCCACTAGTAAATGACGAAGGCGTACTGAAAGGGCTCATTACCATCAAGGATATTGAAAAAGTGATTGAGTTCCCGAACTCTTCGAAGGATGCGCAAGGCCGCTTGCTGTGCGGAGCTGCAGTTGGTGTCACAGGAGATACGATGAAACGGGTCGAGATGCTTGTTAAGTCACATGTAGACGTCATTGTTATCGATACAGCGCATGGCCACTCAAAGGGTGTCATTGAAACTGTTAAGCAAATCAGGGAAAGCTACCCGGAACTGAACATTATTGCCGGAAATGTTGCGACTGCAGAGGCGACAAGAGACTTGATCGAGGCAGGGACGGATATTGTCAAGGTAGGCATTGGGCCTGGATCTATCTGTACAACGAGGGTTGTAGCAGGTGTAGGCGTTCCGCAAATTACCGCTGTATATGATTGTGCGACAGAAGCACGCAAGCACGGCAAAGCAATCATTGCAGATGGCGGTATTAAATATTCAGGGGATATCGTCAAAGCTCTTGCTGCGGGTGGGCATGCCGTCATGCTCGGAAGCTTGCTTGCAGGTGTCAGTGAAAGTCCAGGGGAAACTGAAATCTACCAGGGAAGACGCTTTAAAGTATATCGTGGGATGGGCTCGGTTGGGGCAATGGAAAAGGGATCTAAAGACCGTTACTTCCAGGAAGATAATAAGAAGTTCGTTCCGGAAGGCATTGAAGGAAGAATTCCTTATAAAGGTCCTCTTACAGATACAATCTATCAGCTCACAGGCGGTCTTCGCTCAGGTATGGGATACTGCGGCACTGCCAATCTTGAACAATTAAGGGAGAACGCCCAATTCATCAAAATGACTGGTGCAGGACTAAGAGAGAGTCATCCTCATGATGTCCAGATTACGAAGGAAGCACCAAATTACTCAATGAACTAAGTTTCTATTTGGAAAGCAGGCAGGGACTACGACTTTTTTCCTGTATATCAGCTGTTTTTTCCTTATTTTTCAATAGACAGAGTGACTATTCTCTGTCTATTTTTTTCGTTTTTTTTATGGTAAACTAAACGGGTGTGATTTTTTAGATGTCAACAAATATGAAAGTTTCATAGTTATTTTATAAAATTTTGGAGGGAAAGTCGTCTTGAATCGTAAACAGAAACAGCTTTCAATGTTCTTTGCAGCATTCATTTTAACGATTACAACAATGTTTTCTGGATTTTCAATGGAAGCAGAAGCAGCAGAGGGCCAGTTAGGAATCGATGCTGAAGCGGCCATGCTGATTGACGCGGATACAGGAAGAGTTTTATATGAGAAAAATTCAGATGTCGTCCTTGGCGTTGCGTCAATGGCAAAAATGATGACTGAATATATGGTGCTCGAAGCGGTCAAAGAAGGAAAGCTTAAGTGGGACCAGAAGGTAAAAATCAATGAGTATGTCCACAAGCTATCTGCTGCACCTGGTCTTTCCAATGTTGGTCTGACTCAAGGCGAGGATTATACAGTCAAAGAATTATATGAAGCAATGGCCATCCACTCAGGGAATGCTGCGACTGTCGCACTTGCAGAGGTTCTTTCGGGAACTGAGAAGAACCATGTTGAAAAGATGAATAAGAAAGCTGCTGAGCTTGGCTTGCAAGATTACAAATTCGTCAACTCATCAGGGTTGAATAACTCTGATTTGCTGGGTAACCATCCTGCAGGCAACCCGGATGAAGAGAACGTAATGTCTGCGCGTTCACTGGCGAAACTGGCTTACCGCTTGTTGAACGATTACCCAGAGGTTCTGGATACAGCAAAAATGCCATCTTTGAAATTCCGTGACGGACGTGAATATAAGAACTTTAACTGGATGCTTCATGGCCTTATCTACGAGTATGATGGTATAGACGGTTTAAAAACAGGTTCGACTGATTTTGCAGGATATGGATTTACTGCTACTGCAATGAGAAATGACCAGAGATTCATTTCTGTTATCATGAAGGCAGACTCTAAGGACAGCCGTTTTTCGGAAACGCGTAAAATCCTTGATTTTGCTTTTAGTAATTTTACAGAAGAGGAACTTGTAAAAGAGAATCATCAAATTAAAGGCAAGAAAAACCTTCCGGTAACGAAAGGGAAAGAAGACAGCGTTAAGATTCAGTCGAAAGATGCCATTACAATGACGATCAGAAATGGTGAAAAGGATGAATATGAACCGGTTCTCGTACTGGATAAAAAGAAGCTGAATGAAAATGGCGAACTGACTGCTCCTATTAAAAAAGGTGAACAGGTCGGCTATATGACTGTTAAGTCCAAAAAGGATGAGAACATCAGCTTTTTAACTGAAGATGGACTAAAGCAAATCCAGATTCCAGTTGTCGCAGCTGAAAGTGTCGAAAAAGCGAACTGGTTCGTGCTGATGATGCGCGGTATCGGCGGTTTCTTTGGAGACCTATTTGGAGGAGTTGCTGACACAGTTAAGGGTTGGTTTTAATTAAGTTGCAATATAAAGAATATTTGGTTTCCTGCCTTGACAGGAAACCTTTTTTATTGTTTATTTTCAATAGGGATAACTAAATTCCAACTAAATAAGTCTGGTTTTTCAGTTATTTTCAAGTGCTTACATAGTAATCCTTTTACAGGGACAAGGGGGAAAAACAATGAAGACAGGTACTGATCGAGTTAAACGCGGTATGGCAGAAATGCAAAAGGGCGGCGTCATCATGGACGTTGTTAACGCTGAGCAGGCGAAAATCGCTGAAGAGGCCGGCGCAGTTGCCGTAATGGCCCTGGAACGTGTTCCGTCGGATATCCGCGCGACAGGCGGCGTAGCAAGAATGGCTGACCCACGTATCACTGAAGAGGTAATGGGTGCTGTCACAATTCCCGTTATGGCAAAAGCACGAATCGGCCACATCGTAGAAGCACGCGTGCTTGAAGCGATGGGTGTTGATTATATCGATGAGAGTGAAGTTCTGACTCCGGCTGATGAAGAATTCCACTTGAATAAAAGAGATTATACAGTACCATTCGTATGCGGTTGCCGTGACCTTGGCGAAGCAGCGAGAAGGATCGGCGAAGGAGCTTCCATGCTTCGTACCAAGGGAGAGCCCGGCACAGGCAACATCGTCGAGCTGTACGCCATATTCGCAAGGTAAATGCCCAGGTGCGCAAAGTAGTCGCAATGGATATGGATGAGCTTATGACTGAGGCCAAGCTTCTTGGTGCTCCATATGAGCTTCTGCTGGAAATCAAGAAGCTTGGACGCCTTCCAGTCGTGAACTTTGCTGCCGGCGGAGTGGCTACTCCAGCAGACGCGGCATTAATGATGCAGCTAGGTGCAGACGGAGTATTTGTAGGCTCTGGTATCTTCAAATCCGATAATCCTGCGAAGTTTGCGAAGGCGATTGTTGAAGCGACGACTCATTATCAGGATTACGAACTGATTGCGAACATTTCGAAAGGTCTTGGCATCCCGATGAAGGGTATGGAAATTTCATCATTGGCACCTGAAGCCCGCATGCAGGACCGCGGCTGGTAAGGGGGTTGCTATGGCGAAAATAGGAGTACTTGGCCTTCAGGGGGCTGTACGAGAGCATCTATGGGCTATTGAAGCATCTGGGGCTGAAGGTACGATCATTAAGCGTCCAGAAGAGCTTGCAGATGTCGATGGCCTGATCATTCCGGGCGGTGAAAGCACTGCAATCCGACGTCTTATTGATAAGTATGGCTTCATGGAAGAGTTAAAGAAGTTCGCTGCTGATGGTAAGCCGATGTTCGGAACCTGTGCCGGATTGATATTGCTTGCGAATGATCTAGTTGGCTATGATGCCCCGCATATCGGTGTCATGGATGTGAAAGTGGAGCGTAACTCATTTGGACGGCAGCGGGAAAGCTTTGAAGCTGACATCACTATTGCAGGAGTGGCTGATAATTTCTCAGCAGTTTTCATTAGGGCGCCTCATATTGTGGAAGCTGGCGAGAATGTCGAAGTGCTGGCCAAGCATAATGACAGGATTGTTGCTGCTCGTGATGGACAATTCCTAGGCTGTTCCTTCCATCCTGAATTGACGGATGATTATCGACTCATGAACTATTTTGTAAAAATGGTCGAAGAGACAAAGAGTAAAAATTTTGCATAAACCGCTTGCATGCTGAACATAATTGTAGTAAATTATGTATTAAAATTTGATAGTAAAAAAGCTATGAGAGGGAATAGTAGCTTGTGTCCATTCCAAAGAGAGCCGGTGGTTGGTGTGAACCGGTGTCTGGAACAAATGAATCCGCCCTCGAGCAGAGTATGGAACGCCTGATTGGCAAGTAAATACTTTCGGTAAAAACCGTTATTTTATGAGTGGAAGGCATTTTTGCTTTCAACTAGGGTGGCAACGCGGGTTAACTCTCGTCCCTTTTTGGGGACGGGAGTTTTTTATTTTATCAAGGACTTTTTTACTTCAGGAAAAGATTCTTATAAAAAGGGAGGAAATCGCAGTGTTAGACGTAAAGTATTTGAGAGCGAATTTTGAAGAAGTAAAACAAAAGCTTCAGCACCGTGGCGAAGACATGACTGACTTCAGCAAGTTTGAGGATCTGGATGTGAGGCGCAGGGAACTGATTCTCGATGCTGAACAGCTGAAAAGCAGAAGAAATGAAGTGTCCCAGCAGGTTGCGCAGTTGAAGCGTGAAAAGCAGGACGCTGACCACTTGATTGCTGAAATGCGTGAGGTTGGCGATAAGATCAAGGTGTTGGATGACCAGTTGCGTGAAGTTGAGGAAGAACTGGAAGCCTTGATGCTCAGCATTCCGAATATCCCTCATGAAAGTGTTCCTGTCGGAGAAACGGAAGATGATAATGTAGAGGTTCGCAAATGGGGAGAAATCCGTGAGTTTGAATTCGAGGCGAAGCCGCACTGGGATATCGCAGACCATTTGAAAATCCTTGATTTTGAACGCGCTGGAAAAGTAACCGGCAGCCGTTTTGTATTTTACAAGGGTTTAGGAGCTCGTCTTGAGCGCGCTTTGATGAGCTTCATGCTGGACCTTCATGTCGACGAGCATGGCTACACAGAAGTTCTTCCGCCATACATGGTCAACCGTGCAAGCATGATAGGGACAGGCCAGCTTCCTAAGTTTGAAGAAGATGCGTTCCGAATCGAGAGCGAGGATTATTTCTTGATTCCGACAGCTGAGGTTCCTGTTACAAATATGCACCGCGATGAGATCCTGACTGCAGATGAGCTTCCGATTAATTATGCAGCTTACAGCGCATGCTTCCGTTCTGAAGCAGGATCTGCGGGAAGAGATACTCGCGGTTTGATCCGTCAGCACCAGTTCAACAAAGTCGAGCTTGTTAAATTTGTAAAACCAGAAGATTCTTATGAAGAGCTCGAGAAACTCACCGGACACGCTGAAAAAGTCCTGCAGCTGCTTCGTCTTCCTTATCGCGTGTTGAGCATGTGCTCAGCGGATCTTGGGTTCACAGCTGCCAAGAAGTATGATATTGAAGTCTGGATTCCAAGCTATGGCACTTACAGGGAAATTTCTTCTTGCAGTAACTTTGAAGGTTTCCAGGCTAGGCGTGCGAATATCCGCTTCCGCCGTGAAGCTAAGGCTAAACCAGAGCATGTGCACACACTGAACGGATCAGGTCTTGCGATTGGCCGTACAGTAGCCGCAATCCTGGAAAATTACCAGCAGGCTGATGGAAGTGTCATCATACCTGAAGCATTGCGTCCGTACATGGGCAACAGGGAAGTTATTGCTCCTAAATAATATATAAAAGTTTTAATTTTTTGTAGTAGGATTAGTGTCTAGCTCCAGCGCCTAGCCCCTCGAGCCGCTTTGGTCCTGCCAATGAAGTCAAAGAACGACTTCACTGGTCGGCCCTCCAGCGCTTGTCGGGGCTGAACGAGGCGCTTGCGCTTTTTGTTCTTGGGCAGGATCAAACATCCTGCCCAAAAAATTCAAAAGAAGTGTTGACTCGAATTTGAATACATGATATTATATTTCTTGTCTCGGAGGTATACCCAAGTCCGGCTGAAGGGATCGGTCTTGAAAACCGACAGGCGGGTAACACCGCGCGGGGGTTCGAATCCCTCTACCTCCTCCATAATTTTAATCTTAAAGCATTAACGCATAAAACAATTTGGAGATTGTGTAAAGAAACCCGTTACGGATGTAGCGGGTTTTTTTATATCCTTTTTTTGGAAAGCTTATAGGAAAGTTCTATAAGCTCATTTGGAGGGTTTTCACTTGATTTGGTCTTATAGAATCGTCCACATAACGATAGTGGATCAAACTGCAGTATTTAGAAAACAAAAAACCGCCAAATGGCGGTTTTATTTTTTCAACAATTGAGTCTGCCTAATATGTGTAGCAATCTTTTCAACGATTGGTTCAATTGATTCCGGGTTATTGAACAAATCATAATCATTGATATTCAAACGCAGGACAGGGCATGCGTTGAAGTTATTGATCCAGTTCTCATAACGTCCGTGCATTTCTTCCCAATACGTGATTGGCGTCTGCTGTTCCATCGGACGTCCTCTTAGCTTGATGCGTTCAAGAATATCGTCAATTGAACCCTCGAGGTAGATAAGCAAATCGGGATGCGGGAAGTATGGAGTCATAACCATTGCTTCAAAAAGGCTTTTGTATGTTTCATAGTCCACAGGGGACATAGTGCCTTTTTCATAATGCATTTTAGCGAAGATGCCTGTATCTTCATAGATGGAACGGTCCTGAATAAAGCCGCCGCCGTATTCGAAAATCCTTTTTTGTTCCTTGAATCGCTCTGCAAGGAAGTAGATTTGCAGGTGGAAGCTCCAGCGTTCGAAATCTGCATAGAATTTATCGAGGTATGGGTTTGTATCTACTTTTTCAAAGGATGTACGGAACTGAAGGGCATCCGCCAGGGCATTCGTCATAGTGGATTTGCCGACTCCCACAGTACCGGCAATCGTGATGACCGCATTAGCTGGGATATCGTATTTTGTTCTTAAATTCATGGTTGTACGCTCCTTTTTCTTAATGATGCGGTTAGTTGGTCAATGATCAGCTGAAGATCTTCTTCATTTTTAACGAAATCCAGTTCATCGCCGCTGAAACGTAGGACTGGAATCTCAGGGTGGTCTTGCTCGAATTGAAGCATTGCTTGTTCATAATCAAGAGATAATTGCTCTAAATATAAAGGGCTGATATTTTTTTCGACTTCGCGGCCGCGCATCTTAATGCGCTTCAGCAATGTATCGAGACTTGCATTCAAGTAAATGATGACATTCGGCTTAGGCATATCTTTTGTCAGGATTTGATATATATCTAGGTATTTTTTATACTCCTGATCATTTAAGGTGCGCTGTGCGAAAATGATGTTCTTCATGATATGGTAATCAGCAACGACAGACTTGTTTTTGCTGAGGTAATGTTCATTAATATCTCCAAGCTGCTTATATCGATTGCAGAGGAAAAACATTTCTGTCTGGAAACTCCATTCTTCTATGTTATCGTAAAACTTCCCCAAAAATGGATTCTCATCGACAATTTCCTTTAAAAGTGCAAATTGAAACCGTTCGGAAATGGCCCGGGCCAGTGACGTTTTCCCAATACCGATCGGTCCTTCAACCGTTATAAAAGGTGTTCCTTCCACAACATGTCCTCCCTATCTGTTGTATCTATCTCTTTTTTACATTTCTGTCAGTTAAATCACGCAAAGTCCATTTTATCACACCACTATATGATATGGGTAAGGAATATTAAGAGGCAATTTTAGCAAAAAAAAGAGACAGCCGCAGAAATACTGCGCCTGTCATATATTATTGGAATTTGTAAAACTATTTTAACAGAAAATTTCATCTTTTTACGACATTGAAGTTATCCTGGATGAGCAGCCAGTTTTGCGGGAAGGACAGTCCGAGCTTCCAGTAGCTCATCCCCCTTAGGTTCAGTTCTTTTATCAAATCAAATTTTGCCTGGATCGACCTTGCGTCCTCAAACCAGACTTCATGCTGCTTTCCATCTGACGCTGTATATCGGAAAGTTGGCGCCTGAGACCTTGTATTGTACTGGATTGGCACATTATTATCAGCTGCGATCTGAATGGCCTGCTGTGGACTGACGGCCCTGGCAATCGTACCCTGAACAAATGGGAGAGTCCAATCATAGCCATAAAGATTCTGGCCCATTATGACTTTTTGTGATGGCATTTCACTGACAGCATACTCTAAAACCTCACGAACAGGGCCAATCGGCGATACTGCCTGTGCAGGTCCGCCGCTATAACCCCATTCATATGTCATGATGACGACAAAATCAACAATCTCTCCATGTGCTTTGTAGTCGTGTGCAGTATACCAAGGCCCTGTTTGAGCTGCACTCGTTTTTGGGGCGAGAGCGGTGGAAATAAACCAGCCTTCCTGTTTAAAACGATCCCGTGCCTTTCTCAGGAAGGTATTATAGGCTTCACGGTCTTCTGGACGAAGGAATTCAAAATCGAAATGGATATCTCGGAATCCGTACTTTTTAGCAGCCGTAACAATATTGTTCAGGAATTTGTCCTGTACAGCGATATCATTCAGGATAATCCGGCCAAGCTCATTACTAAACTGGTCGTTCTCCTGGTTGGTGATGACCATCATCAATATATTGTTGTTTGCCTCAGCTATCGCTGGGAAATTGTTCAGCAGCGGTTCCTTCAGAGAGCCATCACGCAAGGCCTGGAAGCTGAACGGCGCAAGATATGTTAAATAAGGCGCAGCTCCCGTGCCGCTGTTTCCAGTGCAGGCGCAACTGTGTTCCCGCGTGGTTCTACGTACGCATTGAATTCACCATTTGTTTTAGGCCGCTGCGGAATATAAAGGCGGAAACCGACTGACAATGGCTGGTTTACCGAGATTCCGTTGATCCTCGCGAGTTCCTGCGGGGTGATTCCGAACCTACTCGAAATAGCCCAGAGCTATCGCCTGGCTGGACAAAATAAAAGCTTCCGACAATCGGGATGACCATCGCCTGGCCGACCACAAGATTATTAGGGTTAGGCAGTTCATTCGCCTCGGCTATATCCGCAACAGATGACCCGTAAACTTGAGCAATCTGTGTCAAAGTCTGTCCTTTCTGTACCACATGAATTTGCATCTTCTTCCCTCCCTGGCATTTTAGCGCTACAACCATTGTATGAAGGAAGAAAATACAGTATGTTATAAATCTAGCTCTCCTGAAGGCCTTGTTTCGGCGGACAGGACGTTTTTTCATCATTGTCAGTGCGTATTTATTATCTTGTTCATCATTGGAGGCAATGAAGTCCTCCGGGATGATTAGTTTGTATTCTCGCATATAGGCATCATTCGCAGTGAAAAGCACGCAAATATTGCCTGCAATCCCCGCCAGGACCAAGGTGTCCACCTTCAGTTGCTGAAGCAGGTATGAAGTGCCGTTCCATAAAAGGCAGAATGCTTTGGTTTGATCAGGAAATAGTCCTTATTCTTTTTAGGAGCGAGTTTTTTAATGATTTCTTCGCTCATTTCATTTGAACAATAATCCATGATTTTTTCAAAATCTGCCTGCCATAGATTATAATGGTCATTAATATAGACAACAGGCATGTCTTTTTCATTGAAAGATTTCTTTAATGTTAAAATTGGATCGATGATTTTTTTGGTATTTTTCGCGAGGTCTTCCCCGGCATCAAAATTGAAATCATTGATCATATCGATAATTAATAGAGCAGTCTTTGGCATAAATAATCCTCTCCTTATCCTTTATATTTTTACCGGTGGGGGATTATTAAACCAGTTGGAAATAACTATTACTATTTTTAGCGGAGGGAAAGATGGAAGCTCAACTTACCCAGGATGAACGATATATGCTTGAGGCGATTGAAGAAGCGAAAAAAGCAGGGCAGATGGATGAGGTGCCGATTGGTGCTGTTATTGTCCTGAATGAAGAGATCATTGCGCACGCTCATAATCTCCGCGAAACGAAGCAAAGCTCCATTGCCCATGCAGAGGTGCTGGCGATCGACCAGGCATGCAAGAAGCTCGGCACCTGGCGACTTGAGGATGCAATCCTCTATGTAACACTGGAACCATGCCCGATGTGCGCGGGGGCAATCATGCTGTCCCGGGTGAAAAGGGTGGTCTACGGAGCAAAGGATCCTAAAGGCGGCTGTGCAGGGACCTTCATGAATATCCTCCAGGATGAGCGCTTCAACCATCAAAGTGAAGTGGTGACAGGCGTGTTGGAAGCAGAATGCGGAGTACTGCTATCCGACTTCTTCAGAAATCTGCGGGAGAAAAAGAAGCTGAAAAAGAAACAGGCAAAAGAGGAACTGGAACAACAGACAGGAATTGACAGGGGATAAGCATTGCTTTTTAGTCCGTGAGTTAGTATACTATGTATGTGTCCTTGAGGCACACCTAAATAAGGTTTCAATTTTGCCGTGCTAGTCGGGGAGGTAGCGGTGCCCTGTACCCGCAATCCGCTCCAGCGGGGATGAATCCCCTCCAGAGGCTGATTTACTGTAGGGTCTGCCTTAAGCAAGTGGTGTTGACGCCCGGGTCCTGCGCAATGGGAATCCATGAACCATGTCAGGTCCGGAAGGAAGCAGCATTAAGTGGACGCTCCTATGTGCCGCAGGGTTGCCTGGGCCGAGCTAACTGCTTAAGTAACGCTTATGGTATTCAGTCGACGGAAGGTGCGCGGCAGTTAAATATGATACATTCAACTCATCTCTTTAGCGGAGATGAGTTTTTTGTCATTTTAAAAAGCTCTTTACTCAAACTTTGCTGCTATTGACTACGAAATAGGATTGAATGACCTATGTTTCTTCACAAAATAAAAGCATATGTATGAGAAAAGAGCTTGCACACTTATTACCGACCTACAAAACGGCTTTTTATCGCGTTAAAATCGGTTTTAGGATTTTAACAACAATCTTAACGAAAACAACCATTAAGAAAAGCGCAAGCGCCTTGTTCAGCCCCGACAAGCGTTGGAGGGCCGACCGGTGAAGTCGCTCTTTGACTTCATCGGGCGGACCGAAACGTCTCGAGGGGCTAGGCGCTGGAGCTAGACACTAATCTAAGTGGATAAATTTATACTTTCATATCCAGTTAAAAAGCTTAAAAACTTCCTTTTGTAAAAGTGAAATTGAAAGTTATTTGCGTTATAATAGATAAGATAATAAAAGGAAGGGAGCGGTGTCATTGGCCTACCAAGCTTTATATCGTGTCTGGCGTCCACAGCAGTTCATTGATGTGGTCGGGCAGGAACATGTCACAACGACACTGCAAAATGCTCTGCTTCAACAAAAAATATCACATGCCTATCTTTTTCCGGCCCGAGGGGGACTGGAAAAACGAGTGCTGCGAAAATTTTGGCAAAAGCGGTTAACTGTGAAAAAGCTCCAACGGCCGAGCCATGCAATGATTGCGATGCCTGCCGTGGAATAACGGATGGATCGATTCCTGATGTCATTGAAATCGATGCCGCTTCCAATAACGGTGTCGAGGAAATCCGGGATATCCGCGATAAGGTAAAATATGCGCCGAACGTCGTGAAGTACAAAGTTTACATCATAGACGAAGTGCATATGCTTTCGATCGGAGCATTTAACGCATTGCTGAAAACACTTGAAGAGCCTCCAAAGCATGTCATCTTTATCCTCGCTACGACTGAGCCCCATAAGATTCCCCTCACTATCATTTCACGATGCCAGCGATTTGATTTTAAGAGGATAACAGCTCAAGCAATCGTCGGCAGGATGAAGCAAATTGTTGAGGAATCTGGAGTGGATTGCGATGATAAGGCCCTGCAGGTCATTTCCAGGGCTGCAGAAGGCGGAATGCGTGATGCCTTAAGTCTGCTTGATCAGGCTATCTCATTCAGTCAGGATACAGTAACAATTGAAGATGCACTCACGGTAACAGGTACCGTATCACAGAATTTTCTGAACCAGCTGGCCAGAGCGATTCATGAACGAAATGCGGCAGCTGGGTTAGAAGCTTTGGAAGAACTGCTTTTACAAGGGAAGGATCCAGCGAGGTTCATAGAGGATTTGATTTTCTTCTATCGCGACATGCTCCTCTACAAGGCAGCCCCTGCTCTGGAGGAATCAATGGAGCGAGTAATGCTGGACGAGGATTTCCAGGAGCTTGCCAATCAGGTTGAACCGGCTAAAATATATGAATTGATTGAAATCTTGAATAAAGCACAGCAAGAAATGCGTTGGACAAACCATCCCCGCATTTTTCTTGAGGTAGCGATTGTCAAGCTATGCCAGCTGGAAAATCAAAATCCGTCCAGCAACAATATTCAGGTAGAACCATTGCTTAGAAGAATCGAGCAGCTCGAGGAAAAACTTGCACAATTCCAGCAGAACCCTGGGATGGCCGCAAGCGAACCGGCTGCGGCTGCTAAAAAAGCGCCTCGTCCAAACCGTAAAGGCTTCCAGGCACCGACCGGAAAGATTAATGAGGTCCTGAAAAGTGCTACCAAGGCAAATCTTCATACAATCAAGGGCCGTTGGGGAGATCTGCTCGAAATGCTTGCTGCGAACCAAATGCGTTCACAGGCTGCATTATTAAATGAAGCGGAACCAGTAGCTGCATCCGATGAGGCAGTCGTGATAAAATTCAAATATGAGATACACTGTCAGATGGCAATGGAAAACACCAGATTTACTGAAATTGTCAGCGGTGCGATGAATGATTACACCGGTAAAAGAATGCAGTTAATTGGTGTGCCGGAAGATCAGTGGCTTAAAATAAGGGAAAACTTTATCAGCCAAAGAGGCGATGGGGCAACAGAAGGCCAAGCTGATGCAACCGAAGACCCGCTGATTGCTGAAGCAAAAAAATTATTTGGCGATGAATTAATACAAATACAAGACTAGTATTGGAGGACGTTAATATGATGCGTGGAATGGGTAATATGCAAAACATGATGAAGCAAATGCAAAAAATGCAAAAGAAAATGGAGGAAGCTCAAGTCCAATTAGGAGAAGAGAAAATTGAAGGTACTGCTGGCGGCGGTATGGTGACAGTCATCGTGACAGGCCATAAGGAAATTGTCGACGTCCAGATCAAGCCGGAAGTTGTAGATCCTGATGATGTCGAAATGCTGCAGGACCTAGTGCTTGCTGCAACGAATGATGCATTGAAAAAAGCAGAAGAACTTTCAAGTAAAACAATGGGACAATTCACAAAAGGGATGAACCTTCCTGGGGGAATGTTCTAGGAGGAATATAATAGAATGCATTATCCTGAACCAATATCAAAGCTGATTGACAGCTTTATGAAATTGCCAGGTATCGGCCCGAAAACGGCCGCTCGTCTGGCTTTTTTCGTATTAAGCATGAAGGAAGAAACTGTTTTGGATTTCGCTAAGGCATTGGTCAACGCGAAGCGCAATCTGACTTATTGCTCTGTCTGTGGCCATATAACCGACCAGGATCCTTGCTATATATGTGAAGACCAGCGCCGGGACCGGAGTGTAATCTGCGTTGTGCAGGATCCTAAGGACGTTATTGCGATGGAAAAGATGAAGGAATTCAATGGTCTTTATCATGTACTTCATGGTGCAATTTCACCTATGGATGGAATAGGACCAGAAGATATCAATATTCCCGACCTATTAAAGAGACTTCAGGATGAAACTGTCGAGGAAGTCATACTAGCAACAAACCCGAATATCGAAGGAGAAGCAACTGCCATGTATATCTCAAGATTGCTGAAGCCGTCAGGAATCAAGATTACAAGGATCGCGCATGGACTGCCGGTCGGCGGGGATCTGGAATATGCGGATGAAGTAACCCTATCTAAAGCATTAGAAGGGCGCCGGGAAGTTTAACTCCATTTATAAGAAGAAACTCTACTGGAGGAGAGTCATGTTATTTCGTAAAAAGAACTGGCTTAGAAAAGAATTCGACCATAAACTATTGGAACAGCTGGACAGCATGAAGAGAAACTGGAATAATCAAAAGCTACTGGTTGAAAGAAGTTTCGATCCATCAGAAGAGTTTATCTCTGAAGCGAAAATTGCCGAGGCCAAATACTTCTTTCTTTTTAAAGAAGCAAAGCACAGGAAAATCACCATTAAGACGAAGTGAGGTTTTTTCCAAACAATAAGGTCTTATTTCGATAACTTGTACATAAAAATGTACAAGACATTGAAGTAAGGGGGAAGAGTATGGATCCTATAGTTGTCATATCGGTCCTAGGTGGATTGATCTTTTTGCTGCTCATTATAGGTGCACCGACAAAACCGCTCCGCTTTATTGGCCAGAGTGCAGTGAAGATCTTAATTGGAGCCATCTTTTTATTTTTTCTTAACGCTTTCGGTACCAGTTTCGGCATATATGTGCCAATCAATATTGCGACCGCAGCAGTCTCCGGTCTGTTAGGAATACCCGGTGTGTTTGCGTTGGTTGCCATTCAGACTTGGATTATATAAAGAAAGAAGGAACGCCGCTTTTTGAAGCGGCGTTTTATTTTTTAATAGGAAATTACACTAGCG
>NZ_BAUW01000083.1 GCF_000517385.1 Mesobacillus boroniphilus JCM 21738
GTGTATGCTGAACTCTTTTTTAAATCTTACGCCTGCTGAGCTTCCTGATCTGCAAGCTGTTGTCTATGTTTTGCGGCTGAATTAACCTGCTCATCTGCATGATACGATGAACGGACAAGTGGGCCTGCTTCGCAATGACTGAAGCCTTTCTCGATTGCGATTTCCCTTAACTCGGCAAACTCGTCTGGATGATAGTATTTCTGGACCTCAAGATGCTTCTTGGAAGGCTGCAGGTATTGGCCAAGTGTAATAATGTCCACATTGTTTGCTCTCAGGTCATCCATTGCTTCAATCAATTCTTCTTTCGTTTCGCCTAATCCAACCATGATGCTGGATTTCGTCGGGATATCTGGCTGCATTTCTTTTGCGCGGCGGAGGAACTCAAGTGAACGCTCATAAGTTGCACGTGCACGGATTCTTGGCGTCAAGCTTCTAACCGTTTCGATGTTGTGGTTCAGGATATCTGGTCGTGCATCCATAAGTGTTTTCAGGTTTTCCTCAACTCCGCCCATATCGGAAGGCAATACTTCAATTGAGGTAAATGGATTTTTCTTGCGAATCGCTCTTACCGTCTCAGCGAAAACAGCTGCTCCCCCATCCTTCAGGTCATCGCGGGCAACAGCAGTTACGACAACATGCTTTAAGTTCATAAGTGTAACGGAATCCGCCACTCTTTCTGGCTCCTGCCAGTCAAGCTCAGTCGGAAGGCCAGTTTTTACAGCACAAAAACGGCATGCACGCGTACATACATCACCAAGGATCATGAAGGTCGCAGTTCTTCTTACTGCCCAGCATTCGTGGATGTTCGGGCATTTTGCTTCTTCGCATACAGTATGTAGATTTTTCTCGCGCATCAGCTTTTTTAAGCCAGTATAGTTTTCATTCGTATTTAACTTTATTTTCAGCCAATCAGGCTTTCTCTGTACCTCTTTTTTGCTCATTATTTTCACTCCATTCCTGCTGCATTACATCAAGAACACCATGTAAAAATCAAGGCCAGTATACAGCTTCTGATGTCACTTTAACACAATGAAAAACTATCGACAAGTACGATAAACTTGCGATTACCATTATTTGATATTTATGAAAAATCCCCATCATCGCAAACTATAACAAGAAAAGCGCAAGCGCCTTGGTTAGACCCGACTAGCGCTGGAGGGCTGACCAGTGAAGTCGTTCTTTGACTTCATTGGGCGGACCGAAGCGTCTCGAGAGGCTAGGCGCTGGAGCTAGACAAAGAAAAGCGCAAGCGCTAGCTTTTACAATAATAAAGCGCAGACGCTGGAAATTAAAAGAGCTAGATTACGAAGGGAGGATTACGGTGAAATTCCTTAAGGCAGTTATCGTTCTTTTTTACTATTCCCAGTCTTGTTCAAGGATAAAGCAACTGCTGCTGAGCAGGGTCAAGAAGATGTATTTAAAAAAAGGATGGAACTCTATACCAAAGTAGAAGCTGTTACCCAGATCCCCTGGTACTATATTGCCGCGGTGGACCAATATGAGCGGAATGTCCGCCAGGCAAGAAAAGATTTGCCCAAGGCTGAAGGTGTTGCCGGGGTTTATTTCAAACCGGAAGAGTGGGCAGGACTGCTTAACCCTAATATTGAGGATGATAATCGCGTATCCATTCAATTTTTCAATGGAATTGGATTCGATGGGAATGGTGATGGCAAAGCAAGTTTAAAGGATGATGAAGATGTCCTCCAGGCTTTTGCCCAATACTTGCTTTCATATGGGACAGATCATGAAAACTTAAAAATCGGGCTGTGGAATTACTATAAGCGTGACAAAACAGTTGGGATCATCATTGGCAAAGCGATGATTTACAAGCATTTCGGACGTTTAGATCTCGATACACATGTATTTCCTATGCCACTAAGGAGCAACCACAGCTATAACAATACATGGGGGGACGCCCGTGGCTGGGGCGGCAGACGGATTCATGAAGGAACCGATATTTTCGCCGGCTATGGAGTTCCTGTACGCGCGACAGGATACGGAATCGTTGAAATGAAAGGCTGGAACAAGTACGGTGGATGGCGGGTCGGCATCCGTGATATAAATAACACTTACCATTATTTTGCCCACTTGAGCGGCTTTGCAAAAGACCTTAAGGTAGGGCAAATAGTTGAGCCTGGAACCGTAATCGGCGGTGTCGGCAGCTCGGGGTATGGGCCTCCAGGAACAAGCGGAAAATTCCCTCCCCATCTACATTACGGAATGTACAAGGACAACGGCTATACTGAATGGTCATTTGACCCATATCCACATCTGAAAATGTGGGCCAGACAGGAAAGAGCAAGGCTAAAAAAATAAGCATACAAAAAGGCCAACCATTCCGGTTGGCCTTCCCATTTTATGAACGGGCTTTCCTTACTGCGTGTATGACACTCGCTGCAAGTCCTCCCCAGATAATTACCATACCTACAACCATCATTACTAATGCACTAAGATCCATTATTTTGAAACCCCCTTGTCTTGTGGAATTTCGTATAGCGCTTTATCCCATTTCTTCGCTTTAGCGAATACAAATCCAGCAACAATTGCACCGATTGCTACTAGCCATCCAGAGTAAACGTTAAACATCACCGGGTAGCCGCCGTAGCTTGTTTTCAGGTCTGTCAAGATATTCATGACCATCATGATACCCAAAACGATTGGAGTGATATATTTCAAAGAAATGACCCACCAGCTTCCAAGGCGAATATCTGAGATTGCATCAGCATGGTTTTGCAGGTTAGTCAGTTCCTTTGCTACCCAGACAATGAAGACTACTTCTACCAGACCAGCAAGAGCAACACCATAGTTATTGATGAAAGCATCCGCTGAGTCAAGGAAGTTCAAACCGCCCTGAGTTGCAAATAGAATCGAAATCAAAGCAGATAGACCGCCGCCGATTGCAACAGCTTTTGTACGGGAAACATTGAACTTATCCTGGACACCTGCAACATAAGTCTCAACGATTGAAATCAATGAAGACAATCCTGCGAGCGTCAAGCTGACGAAGAATAGCACTCCGAATGCTGCACTGAATGCTGGTAATTCATTAATGATTTGCGGGAATACCGCGAATGCAAGGATTACACCTTTGCTTACTACTTGGTCGATTGGTTGACCTGACTGCATTGCCATGAAGCCCAATGCCGCGAATACCCCGATACCAGCCAGCAACTCAAAGGAAGAGTTAGCAAATGCTGTAATGAATGCGTTGTTTGTAATATCAGATTTCTTTGGAAGATAACTTGAGTAAGTGATCATGATTGCAAAAGCAATGGATAAACTGAAGAAAATCTGTCCATAAGCCGCCACCCATACTTTACCATTAAAGATTTGGCTCCAGTCTGGCTTGAAGAATGCATTGACGCCATCGATTGCTCCATCCAGAGTTAAAGCGCGAACGACAATCACAAAGAATAAAATAAAAAGTGCCGGAATAAAAATCTTGTTCGCAACTTCGATACCTTTCTTTACTCCCTTGAACAAAATACCAAGAGTGATGAACCATACAATGACCAATGGAAGGAATACACCAGGTACGATACTTCCAACTTGACCTGCATCAACTACCTTCAAATAATCACCGACTAGGAATGATAGCGGGTCGTCTCCCCACTGCTTGCTTAGTGAGAAATAAGCGTAAGACATTGCCCAAGCAATGATTACTGCATAATAAGTCGAAATGACAAAGGATACGGCAAGCTGCCACCAGCCAATCCACTCTGCACCTTTGCGCATTCTAAAGTAACTTAATGGTGCAGAACCGCGGTACTTATGGCCAATCGTGAACTCCAAAATCAAAATTGGAATACCAGCCGTCAAAAGTGCGAATAAGTATGGGAAGAAGAATGCTCCCCCGCCATTCTCATAAGCTACACCCGGGAAGCGCCAAATATTTCCCAACCCTACTGCCGATCCTACTGCGGCAAGAATGAATCCTGCCCTCGTTCCCCACTGTGGACGATTTTCCATTTTTAATCCCCCTCGCCTTCTAATCACCTGGAAAATGTTGATAATTAGAAAGTTTTATATTTTCAGATTATTTAGTCTAGGAATAGTATAGCTAGTTTTTAATTGCTTGTCAAAATATTATTTTGCTCATAATAAAATTATTCCTAAAAATTTTTCCCAACTATACCAATACTCCCTATTAATTAGGATTCTATTCCTATTTTTTTCAAAATATGAAAAAAGGCTGTCTGAAAGTAAGACAGCCTTAACATTATTTTGCAAGATTTTCCTTTCACACTTCTTCCTGGGTAGTCTTGCTTCCAAAAATGAAAGCAAAGGCAAGAAGCAAGATTGCCACAACCGCAAGTGCTCCTAAAGTGCTGCCAGTGAAACCAATGATCAGGAATCCGACAGATGCAATCGCAGCGGAGATCAAAGCGTATGGCAGCTGGGTCATGACATGATCCAGGTGGTGTGAGCCAGCTCCTGTTGATGAAAGGATCGTAGTATCAGATATCGGTGAGCAGTGGTCACCAAAAACCGCGCCCGCCAAAACTGCTGCTAATGCCGGCAGCATGAGCGTGATATCAGCTGCTGCAGCGATGTCCCCGGCAATTGGAAGCAGGATGCCGAATGAACCCATGAAGTTCCTGTTGAGAAAGCCATGATTCCAGCTACGAGGAATAGCAGGAACGGCAAGAATGAGATATTGATATTAGAGCTTTCAACAATACCAGCAAGATACTTGCCAGTTTCAAGTCTTCCAATTAAATCAACAATAACCCATGCGAAGAACAGGATATAAATAGCCGGGAGCATTGACTTAATGCCCTCAACCATTCCTTTGCCAAAAACATTGGCATTGACGCCTTTTAACACTACTGCCTGCCTTACAAACAGAATCAGTGCAACAGCCAGGCCAAGCAATCCGCCAGTGACAAGAGACTTCGTTACATCTGTGTTTTCAAAAATCGCTAAAATGGTAACTTCACCTTCAACAGCGCTTGCTCCAGTCCAAAGCATCATGCCTACCGTTCCAGCCACAAGGGCTACAATCGGCCATACAAGGTCTCCAACTGTCCCTTTTGTGCTTGTGGGAAGGTCATCCTTCAGTTCTCCTGGTACAGGCTTGTCCTGTGGGACGACGATTCCTTCAGTGATCGCACGTTCTTCATGCTTTTTCATCGGTCCAATTTCAATATTTCGAAGAGCTACGATAAACACCATCGCTAACGCTGCAAGTGCGTAAAAGTTCATTGGCACAATTTGCATAAATCCTGAGAACGCACTATATTCATTTACACCGTGCGCAGCAAGAATTGTACCGATTAATGCAATGATATAGGCACCCCAGCTTGAAATCGGAGAGATAACACACACAGGTGCTGATGTTGAATCGATAATATAGGCCAGCTTTGCACGTGAAACCTTTTGTCGGTCTGTGATCGGGCGTGTAACTTGGCCGACTGCCAGAGCATTGAAATAATCATCAATGAAAATAATGAATCCTAAAAATGCGCCAACAAGCTGTGCTCCGACTCTTGTTTTTACACGCTTCATCGCCCATTCGCCAAACGCGCGGCTTCCGCCCGAAATTGAAATGAACGCTGTGATAGTACCCAATAATAATAAGAATAGGATGATGTACAGGCTATATGTGTTCAGTTCACCATCTGCGACAACAATACCCTTGATCGCGTCCCACATAATAGCAAATGTTTCTGCGAAATTAAATTCAGCGAGCAAAAAAGCCGCTGCGATGATGCCTGTCCCCAAAGACAGAAGCACTCGTCTTGTGATCACTACCATTAAGATTGCCACTAATGGCGGCAGCAATGAAAAAATTGTGTTCTCCATTTTTTCTTTCTCCTCCTTGTTTTTGACAGGGGGAAACTGGTTACATGAAAAGAGTTGTAGCTACTTTTTAAAAATAAATAAAAAAGGGCAACGATAGAGAACATTCTATCGCTGCCCTGAAGTAAGCAACTAGTGTCTCCATCACGATCTGTAGCTCCCCATTATGGATATACCTCCATAATGACAGTGATACTTTTGTTCAAAGTATCCCCAGCAATAAAAAATGTGACTCACTCATTATTGCTTCGGCAAAATTCCCTTTTAGCTGTGATCAACGTTGTCATCCTCACACAGCTTACTCTTGAATCCTGCGCCTCTACCCCATCGGAATGATGTGGTTTATTATTCAATTGATTTTATAATATAACAATATCGCTAACTTGACAACTGTTTTTATTGCCCAGGCGTGCCAGGAACCTGAATAGCAGGTGGTACGACCCCACCGCCGCCATTATAAAATTGCGGTACCTTTCCAGGGTAATAGAAGCTGCCAATCGGAATATTTTCCTGCACAGTGGCTATTTTAGTCGCAAACGGGATGATAATTTGGACGTTGACCTTGACTCTGACGGAAACATTAATTAACGTATTGTTGATTCCATGCTCTTCGGTATCCCAGACCACATCTGATGTCACATCCCCAATCGCATTGAATTTCACAGGAACTCTCGGGCCCATATTACCAAGGAGTGCATTATTGGTGGCCTGGCCCAATGGAACGTAATAAATGATTCCTGCTTCCCTGTCCTCTTCATCAGTGACGAGCTCGACATCTGTCAGCATCTCGAGTGAAGTGAGATGCCCTCTTTCTGCTTCCTTCAGGTTCATTTGCACGATATTAGTCGTTTCTGCTTTTACCCTGTTGATGATTTCAGTATTGAATTTCACTACAGTAGTCGTTCCGCCATCCACCGGAACAAACTCGATTACTTTATCAATATCCATCCCATTGGCAATCTTCTTATTGATCGCCTTATTGATTACAAGCGTGGCAATTTTTCTAGTCTGGGATTCTGCATATTTCATTAAAGTGGGCTCGAGCCCTTTATCTATGATCCACAATCCTGCTGCTGTTGAAAAGGAAAAAAAGACGAATGTCAGCAGGAATACATACCTGAAAGGCAAGGGCCCTTTTCGAGGCAGCCGCCGGCCGAATTTTGCCAAAACAAATCCCCCCTCTAAAGCTATATGTATGCTTCAAAGGGGGGAACTAGCCTAAAAAGTATTTAAAGTTTGTGACTGCTCTACTAAAATACCATTTTGAAAAAATTAATAATTAGCTGCGTACTCATACTTAATAATCGTATCACAGCTGACAATCATCAGGGATAGGTTCGATTCCAAATCAAGCTGGTATGGCACTACTTTTCGGCCGCTTTCCTCGAGAATACGCACAATAGGGCGCTCACCCAAGCCAGGATTCTGCTCAGCCACTACTCCCTTCCGCCCATCGCTTAACATAACGGTAAGGCCGACCGGATATATCGCCACCGCTCTTCGGAAGGCATCGACTACCTTCGTATCAAACAGGCTGCCTGACCCCGAATAGAGGATTTCAAGACCTTCATGCGGAAGCATAGCTGGCCGATAAACACGATTAGAAGTAACGGCATCAAACACATCTGCCACACCAAGTATCTTTCCAAATAAGTGGATTTCGTCCTTTTTCAATCCACGTGGATAGCCTGCACCATTCAAGCGTTCGTGATGCTGATAGGCACAATGAGCCACTATCAGAGGAACGGTCGGGATATTCCTGAGCATCTGAAAGCCATCTTCAGCGTGGGCCTTAATGACTTGGAATTCTTCCGCAGTCAGCTTGCCTGGTTTTAATAAAATTTCTTCTGGAACATTCATTTTTCCAACATCATGTAAAATCGCTCCGAGACCCAGCTGCTCAAGCTCTTTTGGAGTCAGCTTCATTTCGATGCCAATCGCCAGGGCATATAAAGTAACATTCAATGAATGAGAAAAAATATAGTGGTCATGCAGGAACACATCGGACAGCAAATTCAACAGCTCTTTGCTCCTTTGTAGCTCATTAAGCAAATCACTGATCAGCTTCTTGAATTTCCTCGCTGATTTTTCCAGTACAAAGGTTTGTGAAACCTTCGAATCCAGCTGAATTTGCTTGAATGTATCCCCAATCGTCATAATCGCATTGACTCGCAGTTCATCTGATATGGAGTTTCTCACAATGATATCGTCTGTATCAGGATCTTTGATATAAATATAGTCAATACCAAACTCTTCAAGTCGGCTAAGGATTTTGCCTTCGAGTCTTGCGCCTACGTTTAAAAGAACCTGGCCCTTGTCATTATAAATGGCTTTCCCGAGTAAAGCCCCTTCCTCTACCGAAGTGGTGGCTACGAGTCTCATGTCAATTCCCACTTTATCTGTTAGTTGGTGGTGGCTATTTTCCGGCGATAATTTCCGAAAAATAACTAGAAAAACAAGAAAATTTTACATAAAACGACAATATTTTCTTATATTCTATCACAATAATTATAAGAGTGGTGATACCTTTTGTGATTTTGAGTTGGGAAAAAAGCAGTTCAACTTATATATCGGATAGCTCCATTGATTCTTAACAATTGCCACAATATGTTCACACGTCAACGCAAAAAGACAGCCATACAGGCTGCCTTGTTAATTCATGAACAGCAATGCTTCTTTGCCGATCATACCTTTTGTGGCACCAAGGTTTTCCGCTTCATAAGTGACGGACTCCAGCGGGGCTTCAAGCAATTCCTCGATTGTTTTTACGCCAACCGCCCTGCCGGCAATAACCTTCCTGCCCTTAAGTTTTTCATTGAGAAGTGCGACATCCAGAGCTCCGCACATAATGTATCCTTTATCTCCTGTAACAACAAGCAGGTTTGTCTTCGGCAGTTTTACAGAAATACATAAAAACGTCCTGCCTTCTATTTCAATAGGTGACATCTCAATCATGATCACAACTCCCTCCTTCAATCCCAATAACACTCTATGAAGGAGAGGCGGAAAGCGTGATATTTTGATCAGATATTGCTGAAAGTTGGTTGATAATTTCAGTTCATTAAACTGAGGGACCAGCCCATTAAAGCACGAGAGATTATTTTAATAAGATGTAAGCTTCCACTCAAGCAAATTGCGAAGGAACTCGGGAAGCCAGTATTCCTTTTCCACCGCTCGTTGAATCTCAGGGAAAAACCGGCCGAACGTGAACATATCGGGAATAGCCAGTATATAGTGTTCCTTGGCCTCGATCAGCCTGCCATTGATGAGGACCTGGGTGACATTACCTTTTCGCTGAAACTCGATTCCATCATACTCCATGACACCCATGACGGTACCGCGAAAGCCAAGCCCCTTAATTTGCAGATGGGGCCATTTTTCATCCCTGGTCTGAAGGAGCACTTCTTTTAGCTCTGCTCCTGACATTCTGATGGTGCAAGGATTGATTGGATGCGGACAAATTTCGAGCAGGTCGAACTTCGTAACATTTCCCTGCTTCAGCCCTTTAAGGATCATCCCGGCATTCATGAACGCACAATCGGCATTGCACCATTCTCTTAATGCCTGAGTGAGCATTCTGGAAAGTTCCGAATGCTGCATTGGATCTGCCTTTAAAGCCTCTGGAAGAAAAGCAACACTTTCTGCCAACAGCCTTTTGCCTTCCAAAAAATATCCTTCTGCCATTTGCTGCTCGACCTGGGCCTGATCTTCTTCGTTCATATCATAGAGTATCGCTTTCTTATGTAAAATCTGCTTAGTATTCTTATCCAGCTTCAATGTCACATGCCCGGTATAGTACCCAAATTTCCCAGCTCCCGCCAGCAAGCTGGAGCCAACCTCCTTGCCCTCAAGTAAAATATGGTGGGTATGGCCGCCTAAAATGACGTCAATTTCCGGGAACATCCCCGCAATCATTTCATCATCATGAATTCCTAAATGTGATAGAAGGATAATGACATCCGTTTCATCTTTTAATTGTTCGACGCAGTTCTTCAGCTCATCGATCGGGTCATTCAGCTTCCACCCCAGCTGCTCATAAAACATGCCAAAATTCACTGTGATGCCAATGACACCGATTCTAGTCCCGCTGTTGCTTATATATACATGATAGGGCTTAGCCCACCCCGGCCTGCTCCCATCCCGATTATATAGATTTGCTATCAGCATTTCAAAATTCTTATCAAGGTACATCGAATCCAGGTCTTCGAAAGGAAGCGTGATGCCTTCGTTATTCCCTATCGTCGCTGCATCATAGCCAGCTTCATTCAAAAGACGGCAATTTGCCTTTCCCCTGGTTGCATCTGCTAATGGATGCCAGCGGTCCATATGATCGCCAATATCGAAAACAAGAACCTCGTCGCCCGCTTCCTCGTGCCAGCGCCTTCGCTCAGTCACCAGCTTATGGATGCTCGGCCATTGCTCCAAATGGCTATGCAAATCATTCGTATGGTAAATATGAATAATCTCTTCCATCTAACCATCCTCTTTTTAAAATGAAGTGCCCCACTGCATGTTATCATGGGGTCCAAAGTCTTAAAACAAATCCAGCTGCCTCGGGTTTAACCCCTCGTATTCTATGTCCAATAGCTCCACCATTTGATTGGCATTATCAGCCGCATCCCCGCCGGAATTGTTGTTGAACAATGCGAAAACCCGGGATGTGCTTTCGTTTAACTTTTTCAGGTTTTCGGCCCACTCTGTTAATTCCTCTTGATTATAGCGATATAAATAGCGGACTTCGCGCCAATCCTCGCCTTTGCCTTTCTTATTCCAGCCATGGACATTGCGGCCGTGAAAGCGGACAAGAACCTTATCCTTTGATGTAGATTCGAGAACTGTAGGTATGGAGCCCTCCCCTGCCTGCGGTTCATCGCAAATGCTGTGGATCCACTTTTCCTCTCTCATAAAATCCAGTGTCTTCTCGCGCATATCATCTGTGAACCATGCCTGGTTGCGGAATTCGAGCGCGCAGTCGATATCCCCCATCTGATCGCGGCACCAGCGCAAATAATCGACATTCTCCTTGCGCAGGTCAAACCACGGCGGAAACTGAAAAAGCGTCATACCGTGCTTATTCGCCTCGAGATAAGGCTTGAGCGACTCTTTGTATGCAGTGAACATCTCATTTTTATCAGTAAAAGGAATTTCACCGCGCTGGTGCCCGGTCATTCCCTGGTACGCTTTAACAATGAATTGAAAATTGTCAGGTGTGTCATCTACCCATTTCGCGGCATTCCTCACAGGCTGCACAGCGTAAAAAGAGGCATCGACCTCGACTGCAGGAAAGTGGCTGGAGTACTCCTTCAGTTTATCCCGCGGTGAAACCTTGCCCTCATATAAACTGTCATGGTCTCCCCAGCCCGTTAAGCCAACAATAATCATCTGTGCACCTCCATTTTAACTTCATGATAGCATATTTCCCCATAATTGAAATGAAGAAACAACCTGGGATCCGCCATTAAGTGAATAGCATATGTCTTTGATTAATTGCAGGATATTCTATCATAATTGTACACTCGATTGCATTATTTGCACGATTAACTGAATTAATTGCACGTTCAATCATGATATTCGCACGGAACATTCACTTAATTGCAACCGTCTTCCATTCACTGGAAAACAGCATCATATACATATGAGCTTCACATGCAAAAAATCCACCTGCCGAGGCAGGTGGATTCCCGTAACTATCATTATTAACCAATTGAACCTTCCATTTCGAACTTGATCAGGCGGTTCATTTCGACTGCGTATTCCATTGGCAATTCTTTTGTGAATGGCTCGATGAAGCCCATTACAATCATTTCTGTTGCTTCTTCTTCGGAAACTCCGCGGCTCATCAGGTAGAACAGCTGCTCTTCTGATACTTTGGAAACCTTCGCTTCGTGCTCAAGAGAAATGTTGTCGTTCAGGATTTCATTAAATGGAATCGTATCTGAAGTAGACTTGTTGTCCATGATCAACGTATCACACTCAATGTTAGAGCGGGCGCCGTCAGCTTTGCGTCCAAAGTGGACGATACCGCGGTATGTTACTTTTCCGCCTTGCTTAGAGATTGATTTTGATACGATTGTTGATGATGTGTTTGGAGCAAGGTGAATCATTTTCGCACCTGCATCCTGGTGCTGGCCTTTACCCGCAATTGCGATGGATAATGTCATACCGCGAGCTCCTTCACCCTTAAGGATGACTGCTGGGTATTTCATTGTCAACTTGGAACCGATGTTGCCATCGATCCATTCCATTGTCGCGTTCGCTTCACAGACCGCACGCTTTGTTACCAGGTTGAAGACGTTGTTTGCCCAGTTCTGGATTGTTGTGTAACGGCAATATGCGTCTTTCTTGATGATGATTTCAACAACCGCACTGTGAAGTGAGTTTGTTGTGTACACAGGAGCTGTACAGCCTTCAACATAGTGTACGTGCGCGCCTTCATCAACAATGATCAATGTACGCTCGAACTGACCCATGTTTTCAGAGTTGATGCGGAAGTACGCCTGAAGTGGTGTATCTACTTTAATGCCCTTTGGAACATAGATGAAAGATCCGCCAGACCAGACCGCAGAGTTCAATGCTGAGAACTTATTGTCTGTCGGCGGAATAACTTTTCCAAAATGCTCACGGAAGATATCTTCGTTTTCTTTAAGAGCTGAATCTGTGTCTTTAAAGACGATTCCAAGATCCTCAAGCTCTTGCTTCATGTTGTGGTATACAACCTCTGATTCGTATTGCGCAGAAACACCAGCAAGGTACTTTTGCTCAGCTTCAGGGATACCAAGCTTATCGAAAGTCGCCTTGATTTCTTCAGGAACTTCATCCCAAGATTTTTCAGAGCGCTCAGATGGTTTTACATAGTAAGTGATTTCATCAAAATTCAATGAAGCCATGTCTCCGCCCCATTGAGGCATTGGCATATTGTAAAAGTGCTCAAGAGACTTTAAACGGAAGTCCAGCATCCATTGTGGCTCTTCCTTAAGCTTTGAAATTTCTTCAACGATTTCACGCGTCAAACCGCGTTTAGACCGGAAGATGGAAACGTCTTTGTCGGCAAAACCGTATTTATAATCACCGATCTCTGGCATTTTTTTAGCCATCGTCGAATTCCTCCATTCTTAAAGCAGGGAAACAAGGTTTCCTGCTTTGTATTGTACTGCTGCAGGCCAATCCCCTGCATTTGTGTAAAAATCACCAAGCGATGATTTTTTATTGGCTGTCTTCCTCTTCCTTCAGGCCTTTCTCCATTGCCTTCCATGCAAGAGTAGCACATTTGATCCTTGCCGGGAATTTCGCCACACCTTGCAGTGCTTCAATATCCCCGAGGTCAAGATCATCCTCTTCATAGTCTTTTCCCTGCATGATGTCAGAAAAAACCGTTGAAAGCTTTAAAGCTTCCTCGATATGTCTTCCTTTTACCGCTTGCGTCATCATCGAAGCAGAGGACATGGAAATCGAGCAGCCTTCCCCTTCAAATTTTGCGTCCGCTACCTTGCCGTCTTCGACTTTCATCGTCAGCTGGATGCGGTCGCCGCATGTCGGGTTGTTCATATTGACTGTCAGGCTGCCTTCTTCCAAAACACCTTTATTGCGAGGGTTCTTATAGTGATCCATAATAACTTGCCGATAAAGGTTATCTAAATTATTAAAAGACATCGCTGAAATACTCCTTTGTTTTGACAAGACCGGCTACGAGCTTGTCAATATCTTCTTCTGTGTTGTACAGGTAGAAGCTTGCACGTGCTGTCGCGGACGCCTTCAGCCATTTCATCAATGGCTGTGCACAATGGTGGCCCGCGCGGACGGCGATTCCTTCAGCATCTAATACAGTTGCCACATCATGTGGATGTACGTCATCAATATTGAATGTTACGAGTCCAGCACGCTTGCCGGCTTCCCTCGGGCCATAGATCGTCATGCCATCGATTTCAGACATTTTATCCATGGCATAAGCCGAAAGTGCGTGTTCATGCTTTTCGATGTTGTCGAGCCCAAACTCGTTCAGGAAGTCGATTGCGGCCCCAAGACCGATTGCACCAGCGATGATTGGTGTTCCGCCTTCGAATTTCCACGGCAGCTCTTTCCATGTTGACTCGTAAAGACCTACGAAATCAATCATTTCACCGCCAAACTCAACCGGCTCCATTTTTTCAAGAAGTGCCTTCTTGCCATATAATACGCCGATACCGGTCGGCCCGCACATCTTATGTCCGGAAAAAGCGAGAAAATCGCAATTCAGGTCCTGGACATCAATCTTCATATGCGGAGCGCTTTGGGCGCCATCGACAACCATGATCGCACCATTCTGGTGGGCAATCTCGGCAATCTCTTTGATCGGGTTCATGACCCCAAGTACGTTGGAAACCTGCATGATGGAGACGATTTTCGTATTCTCTGTAACCACTTCTCTTACAGTATCAAGTGAAATCGTGCCATCTTCCTGCAGGTCGATATATTTCAATGTTGCACCCGTTTGTTTTGCCATCTGCTGCCACGGAATGATATTACTGTGATGCTCCATATAGGAGATGACTATTTCATCGCCCTCTTTAAGACTATCACGTCCATAGCTTGCAGCTACCGTGTTGATCGCAGTAGTCGTCCCACGAGTGAAAATGATTTCTTCAATTGATTTTGCGTTAATGAACTTTCGGACTTTTTCCCTTGATCCTTCGTAACCATCAGTCGCTCTTGTTCCAAGAGTATGGACACCGCGGTGTACGTTGGAGTTGTATTCGCGATAATATTTATCCAATGCTTCGATAACCTGCACCGGCTTTTGTGATGTCGCTGCGCTGTCAAGATAGACAAGCGGGCTGCCATTGACTTCCTGATTTAAAATCGGAAATAATTCACGAATTTCGCGGGCGTTCATTATTTAACTTTCCTTTCGATTACCTCAACCAACTGCTTTTTAACTCCCTCCATTGGCAGCTCATTAACAACTGGCGCAAGGAATCCGTGGATGACAAGACGCTCTGCTTCATGCTTCGAAATACCGCGGCTCATCAAGTAGTAAAGCTGAAGCGGATCAACGCGTCCAACAGAAGCCGCGTGGCCGGCTGTTACATCGTCTTCATTGATCAGAAGGATTGGGTTAGCGTCCCCACGAGCTTTTTCGCTTAACATAAGTACGCGAGATTCTTGTTCTGCGTTTGACTTAGAAGCACCATGCTCGATTTTTCCAATTCCATTGAAAATAGAAGTCGCGCTATCCTTCACAACACCGTGCTTCAAGATATAGCCTTCTGAATTTTTACCGAAATGGATGATGCTTGTAGTGAAGTTCTGAGTCTGTTCTCCGCGACCGACAACAACTGTCTTCGTGTCCCCGTATGAGCCATCACCAACAAGGTTCGTAGTGTTTTCAGAAATTGTGTTGCAATCGTTCATCATGCCAAGAGCCCACTCGATACGAGAATCTCTTCCAGCATTACCGCGACGGTTCACATACGTAGTAAGACCTTCAGCAAGTGTATCTACTGCGCCATACTGGATTTTAGCATTTTGTCCTGTGATAGCTTCCGTTACGATATTCACCAATCCGTTCACTTTGCCAGTTGTTGAGATGTAGTTCTCAACGTATGTTACAGAGCTATTGTCTTCTGCAACGACAAGCACGTGGTTGAAAAGCTTGCTTCTGCATCATCATGCAGGAAGATTGCCTGGATAGGATTTTTGATTTGAACATTTTTCGGAACATAAAGGAATGCTCCGCCGTTCATGAATGCAGCGTGAAGTGCAGTCAAACGGTGCTCATCACTTTTAACAGCTGTCATGAAATATTTCTTCAGCAAATCACTGTATTCGCGAGCCGCTGTGAAAAAATCTGTGAAAATGACGCCTTGCTCTTGCATTTCCTTTGAAAGCTGAAGATATGCAGGCTTGTTGTTGCGCTGAACATACAGGCTGCTGTCCTTTGCTTCCAGGTCCACAAGTGCTTTTACCTCTTCTGGAAGCTCGTCGATGGATGAAAATGCATCGCTTTTAACGAGCAGTTTTTCGAATTGTGTAAAATTCCATTTATCAATCTTCGTCTTATCCGGTCTTGGCAAAGAGAGGTCCTCTGCTTTTGCAAGAGATTGTATACGAAGCTCTGTCAGCCATTCCGGTTCATTCATTTCTTTTGAGAAGGAAGTAATGTACTCCTGGTCAAAAGCCCATTTCATTTCCGTAGTCATTATAAATCCCCCCAACGCTTAAGCTTCTTGCCCAACTGTTTCGTCTTCGATGCCCAGTTCTTTCTTAATCCAGTCGTATCCTTCTGCTTCTAAGCGCTGTGCAAGTTCCGGTCCGCCGGACTTCACAATGCGGCCCTGCATCATAACGTGAACATGGTCAGGAGTGATGTAATCAAGAAGACGCTGGTAATGAGTGATGATCAAGCAGCCGAAATCTTCACTGCGCATTTCATTGATTCCTTTAGAAACAACCTTCAATGCGTCGATATCAAGACCTGAGTCGATTTCATCAAGGATTGCGATTTTTGGTTCAAGCATCATCAATTGAAGTATCTCGTTACGCTTCTTCACCGCCGGAGAAACCTTCATTTAAGTAACGCTGGGCCATATCAAGGTCCATTTCAAGGAATTCCATTTGCTTATCCATCTTGCGGATGAACTTCATAAGAGAAATTTCATTACCTTCGCCAAGACGGCTGTTCAACGCAGAACGCAAGAAGTCAGCATTCGTTACACCACTGATTTCACTTGGATATTGCATCGCAAGGAACAAACCAGCACGTGCTCTCTCATCAACTTCCATTTCAAGAACATCTTCGCCATCAAGCGTAACTGTTCCGTTCGTTACTACATACTTAGGGTGTCCCATGATAGCAGAAGACAAAGTGGATTTACCGGTACCATTCGGTCCCATGATCGCGTGGATTTCCCCACCCTTAACTTCCAAGTTCACACCTTTTAATATCTGTTTGCCTTCAATCTCAACCTGAAGGTCCTTAATTGATAATACAGATCCTGCCATAATATTACCTCCGTCAATATAGAAAAGATTTTAAGCCGACTATTGCCGTCTTTAACTCTATTCTCATTTTATTCTCATTACAATCTTATAACAAATGAAAAGTGTTAGCAACACTTTAAAAGTGGAAAGAAATACAACGAACCCCGTAGATGATTGTCAAACCCTATTTGACTTTTGGCTCATGCCGAGAGTGAGTGAAACGACCGGGCAAATGTATTTGCCCGCAGCGTTTCATTCACTCTCGGCAGCTTTTCAGCGTCAGCGGAAAAGCCAGTGAAGCGTAAGCTTCACGAAGTGAGCCAAAAATCCGCACCAACTAGATTTGCATTTTAATCTACTGACGGTCTTCCTAGTCTTCTTTCCAGTTCCCCCGTCCCCGCCTTCCAGCTCGCTGAAAGGCGACATGCGACGACAATACACAATTACATTTTAACAGAACAAGCAATCTAAAGTCGGATATACCGCTCAAAGCTTGGACATCATTTTATTTTTTACCTTCTATTATAAAAAAATGTACTCCAAAGCCGAAGTACTATTGGTTCGGACAGCTTTACTTCTCTTGAAGACGAACCTGTCCGAATGTGTGTCTCGACTTCTGACGACTTTTCGACCTAACACCTCAAACCTGTCACAATAACGGCTTTTTCTTGACAGCTTTTCGCCCTAACACCCCGAACCTGTCACAATAACAGCCTTTTCTTGA